>JBAVYC010000431.1:0-5742 GCA_049698595.1 Desulfobacterales bacterium
ACTGATGCGCCATGATCACTGAGGATTTGGAGGCCCTCCGCATGTATTATCTTCACACCTGTGGTGGCCAGCAAATCGTAGGCACTGGAAATGATTCGCTCCACATCCTCACCTCTTAGCAAGCTCAATTTCGGTCTCAAATTCATCAGGTCTACTCTCCATGCAGAATATTTTTCTTGGTACCGATCCCCAAGGGGTTATTTCGGCGTCATTACCGCATAATACATCCGGTCACCCCCATTCTTTTCCGTGCGGTATGTGACAGGAGTTTGTTTTGGAACAGGAACTTTATGTGTTTTAAGAATAAAATTCAATCTAAATAAACGCACAACGCGATCAAAATATTCCTGTCAACGTGGGTAATACCCATTTTGGGCTATTCGCGATAAATTTGCTCGGGAAATGATTAAATGATTCGGCATAACCAGTCCATTGACCTAAAAATCAGCGGCTACCAGCAGCAGTGGCCCCGGCCCCTCCCGGGAGCCATCCTCATACCCCCAGCTCTGCTGGGGGTCGCTGATTGGAAAAAGATATTGAAAAGGATAGACCTTCCTTTTATAGTTAGTAGGGACATAAATAATATAGAACTATATGAATAACTCTCAATTGAAGTAGGAATCTATAGAAAGATGAGATCTATTTTAGCGATTTCGGCCCATCCGGACGATGAGTCGTTATTTGCCGGTGGAACCTTGGCGATGTATGCAGCGCAGGGACACCATGTCTACGTCTTGGAGACGACCCGGGGTGAGGGGGGTGAAGTCGGCGAGCCGCCACTGACGACCAAGGAGAACTTGGGTGCATATCGAGAACAAGAGGTCCGCAAGGCAGTGAGTGCTCTCGGAGTTCGCGATATCTTTTTTCTTCCTTATGTTGATCCCCATATGGAAATCAATGGCATTGCCCGTCCGATCGGTATACCGCTGGAAGCGTTCATGCAGGCGATCGGAGAACATGTAAAGCGAATTCGGCCAGACCTTGTTATCACCCACGGTTCCAATGGAGAATATGGTCACCCTCAGCATATCTACACCCACCGGGCAACTCGTATGGCCCTGGCAGCCGGCGCCCCGGATGCAGCGCTGCTGAGTTGGTGTGCATGGTACGAGCCGGCTGAACACGAGCGCATTCTGAATCAAGATGACCGTGCAGATTTTGTCCACAACGTCACGCCCTGGATCGAGGCCAAGATTGCAGCTGCCCTTTGCCATCAGACCCAACACGCCATGTTTCTGCGCAATTCCGGGGCGCCTTCAGTTCGCGCTATGGTCTGGGATACGGAGAGTTTTCATATCTGGCAAGGATCCTTGCCGAAAGATCTATCACTTTGATTTCCTTAGGTAAGCGAAGCCGATAAGTTAAAACGGGATATTTTGCTTCATGTGCCAAACCTTCCGAGCCGGTAACAGCGACAATCAGAATAGATACGAAGGTGATCTGCAGGCGCCTGAAGCGTTTAGCCAAATCCATCGATTTATAATGCAGCTACGAAGGTAACTACACAGCGGCCAGGTTCGTGGTAGACTTCAGCATTGGGTTTTGAGTGCATAGGTAAGCTGCTGCTAAGTCCATCCTGTTTTGTTTGCGAGCATCCAGGATCTCAGCTCTCAACCTGTTTAACCAACTCAAGGGCCGTGTCAAGGGTGCTGCCTTTGAACCTGATCTTAAGTGCCGCTGCCAGCATTTCGGGACTTATAATTTTGCCAAGTCCCGCCATCACACCTAAAGACGCCAGGGCCCAGTCCGGTTTTTTAATTTTGCGGAATTTGAGATCCATCGGATGGATGCGGGCGCTGCAGGTCGGCACCTGAACACCGTCCGCCTGTAGGACCAGGGCATCGCTGTCAAGGTGTTTAAACATGTCCCTGCGGCGATCCACGCCTTCCTGGGCCAGGGCTAAAATGACACTCGGCCG
Source organism: Desulfobacterales bacterium (assembly GCA_049698595.1). GTDB lineage: Bacteria > Desulfobacterota > Desulfobacteria > Desulfobacterales > JAFDCJ01 > JAFDCJ01. Next base: position 1,919 of record JBAVYC010000431.1, read on the forward strand.
TTTAATACCGGTGTAGTCAATTTTTTGCGGTGACAGAATCAGCTCGCTGATGGAGGGACCCCGCAATACGGTAATGTTGTACTCATTTTTCTGGGTGGTGTTAAGACCAGCGGTGAGCCCCGCCAGGCATAGAATTTCGCCGGCGGTAATAACGCGCTGACCGGCGCTGCCGAGCAGGACCGCTTCCCGGCGCCCCGATTGGGGCGGGTCGAATACGGCCTCTATTCTCAGGGGCGCAGCCGCCGGTTTGCGGCCGGCGGTCAGCTCGCGGTAATGCCGGCCGTATTCCTTGCGTACATTTTCTTTTACGGGGCCCTCAATGGCCGGCAAATCGGCAAGAGACGCTTCGATCGTCTTGGGTGTCAGCCGATTGCGTTTGGTGTAGCGTCCCGGGCATACGCCCCAGATGTCCAGCACCGCAAAGCCTTCAAATTCCATGGCCCGCTGAATTTCTGCATCCAGATCCTTACGATAGGCCGAACAGCGGGTTACATAGGCGGCGCCCGCGGATTGTGCCGTTTGGCAGATGTCCAATGGACGTTCCAGGAGGTTTAAAAAACCGGAGCCTACCTGGGCATCCGGCGGCGTGGTCGCTGAAAACTGGCCGCCGGTCATGCCGAAATTGAAATTGTTCAATACCAGCAAGGTCAGATTGAGGTTCCGCCGACAGGCGGCCAGCAGATGGGCCCCACCGATACCCTGGCCGCCGTCGCCCATGGTTACCACGACGTTCAGGTCCGGTCGGCCCAGTTTCAAACCGGCTGCGTAGGTTAATGCGCGGCCGTGCAGGCCGTGCAGGGCGTGGGTGTTAAAAAAGGTATCAAATAAGCCCGAGCAACCGATATCGCTGACCATGGCGATTTGATTGCCGGCCAATCTCATATTCTGAAAGGCCTTGTCGAGGGTCTGGGTGATACGCTCATGGGAACACCCCGGACAAAATACCGGCGGTCTCGTGTCGTTGAGCAGACTATCCATTTTTAACGGCCTCCTTGATTTTATCGGGACTGATCAGCCAGCCATCCATTTGACCGCAGAAATCAACTTTTTTTTCACCCAGAATGCGCTCTATCTCGCGGACATACTGGCCCAGGTTCATTTCTACGACGACAACCCTTTTCATGTTTTCGGCCGCCCTGCGTATCACGTTTTCGGGCACCGGCCACAGGGTTTTGAGGATCAGCAGGCGAACCGGTTGCCCGGCGCTTTTCAACTCCTGATAGACCGATTCAGCCGCCCGGGCAGTGACGCCGTAAGCAATGATCAATGTGTCGGATTCATCGGCGCTGAGGAGTTCATAGAATGAGAACGTTTCGACAGCCGCTTCAAGCTTGTTTTTCAGCCGAAGCAATATTCGGGCAATTTCACGCTGGTCGGTGGTGATGTAGCCGTTCGGGCCGTGGGTGGAAGAGGTTTGACGCACCGGCAGATTGCCCCCGATGGGTAAAAAATCCGGAACGCCTTGCTCGCTGTTCGCCTGAAAGGGCAGAAACGGCTTGCCGGCGGGTGGGGCCGTTCGGTTCATAAGGCTGGGTATTTGAAGGGCATCCAGATCGACACTTTCCCGGGTCATGGCGATTTCCTTGTTGGATGCGATAAACACCGGACAGCGGAATTTTTCAGCCAGGTTAAAGGCCTGTGCGGTCAATGTATAGCAGTCGGCGGCGTTTACCGGCGCCAGCACAATCACCGGTAAACCGCCGCTGTTGCCCCAGCGCAGAAAATTTACATCACCGTCCGCGCCCCGGGTGGCCGACCCGGTGGATGGCCCCAGCCGCTGAACATCGACGATCACGATAGGGATTTCGCTGCCAACGGCAAAGGAAATTTGCTCGCTGTAGAGGCTGATACCCGGGCCGGAAGTTGCCGTCATTACTTTTAACCCGCTCATGGAAGCCCCGAGGCAGGCGCCGATGGATGCGATTTCATCCTCAGCCTGGAGGCAGACGCCACCCACCGGCGGCAGCAGGTTAAGCATGTAGTTTAAAATAGTGGTCGCCGGCGTAATCGGATATCCGGCAAAAAAACGGCAACCGGCCGCCAGCGCTCCCCTGGCAATGGCTTCGTTGCCCTCCATTAAGCTCATTGACATTGTGACTCCTTCGTAATTCTAAGGATAAAGCAATAAATTAGGATAGATAGAATTCCTTCAGTCTTCAACCTTAAATATTCAATATGTTTGACAATACCGCAACTTTTGAATATTGCCAAGAATAAAAGGAGGATTCTCAAGTTAGGCGCATCGCCCCAATTGGAATGATGGAGTGATGGAATATTGGAATTTATACTGCAGCAACACTTTTGGTTTAGCTGGGGATCTACCTTTGTGGGAGCGGCTTCCAGCCGCGATAAACGACGACAGCATGGTTTTACTGCAGTATTCGCGGCTGGAAACCGCTCCCACCAGGTAAAAGCAGGATTTTTGTAGGATAGATCTTTTTCCGCTTTTCATGCAACAAATTTGGAAAAGATAATTTTAAATGTTATGGTTGTATATCCATCCGTATATAATCCCGGCACCTTGGTGACAACAGAAAATTCTAAAAAGGAAATCACGAAACCCATGAATTCTTCACCTTCCTTCGGTAAGTTTTTAATCTTGCTGATCGTTTTCAGCATTTTCCAACCGTGGCAACCGGTTGGGGCGAGCGATCAGAAAGGCATGAATGTGATCATCAAAAAATGGCCCGGCCGCCGACTGATGATTTGGTGTCCTTGGGCCGATGATCCGATTAGAAAAAAATTCCTGCACGTAGCGGCCATAACATTTCAAAAACGAACCGGAGCCAGACTCGAAATTTTTATGAGGAACAAAAATGAGTTACAAAAAAAATTGGCGCTTAATTGGGGGCGCCAGAAATCCTCACCGGATATCTCCTACATCGAACCTGGTTTTAAACAGCGCCCTATTGGCGCTGCCTTACTGGAATTGAATAATTTAAGCCTTTCACCCGGCAGGGATCCGTTCTGGAAACTGGGTGATGCCGGAGGGGGATCAAATAATTATCTGCCGATTGAAGGCCATACAACGGCAATCTTCTACAACAAAATTCTGTTTTTTAAAGCCGGTATCAAATTGCCGAACGATCGGTTGCTGAACGCTGATGAATTCCTTGAAATTGTCAGGACGCTAAGAAGTAAAGGTATCACCCCCATTGCAGAGGGTGCTGCGGATCAGGAACGGAAAGCCGCTGTTCCTATATTCAATGCCATGATTCGATTTGCCGGATACGAAAAGATCCGCAAGCTCATGCGACAGGAGATCAATTTTTCCGATCCGGATATCATACGCAGTTTGACTTACTGGAAAAAGATTGTCGATGCCGGGGGGTACGAGTGCCCGAAATCAGTGCAACAGAATCTTTCCGAGGCGATCTTCGAAATAGTGGAAAACCGGGCGGCGATCTTTTTTTGTGACACCTTGAGTTATGCGAAAATCAGCGCCGTAAAGCGGATCAGAGGGAATGTGGGCGTGTTGGATTGGTTTAACGTCCCGCAAGGAAAGGGCAATAACATCTTCGGTCATACTTTCAAAGCAGGTTACGGGGTCAATCGGCACAGCCCCAACGTTGGACTGGCGAAACAGTTTCTGCAATTTTTAATCACACCCCAGGCGGCCCAACTCTGGACGAGATACGTGCAAAGCCCGTATCCGATTCCCTTGCATATATGGCCGTCCGACTCAATTTACGATGAACTCGCCGTCCAACGCACCAACCAGACACAAACGGCAGGCGTCGACCAACTGATTTTTCAGAAAGCGGCCCTGAACAATCTGTGGTCTGAGATGACCAGGGATTTTATCTGCGGGCGAATCAGTGTTG
>JBAVYC010000432.1:0-3533 GCA_049698595.1 Desulfobacterales bacterium
AGGTATTGGTCAGCTTGTCTGCCGGAGAACCTCCGGAAGCGCTTCTCCGGGGGGCCAGCGCATCTCCTTCGTCGAAGAATACCACGGTGGGCGCAATCATTTTGGCAACATCGTAAAGTTTCTCTAAATTTTCAACTGAACCATCGATGGGATTCAGCGGATCCTGCAAGGCGGTGAGGCCCGCCGATATGTCATGGATGTCATCGTTTTCACTCAACCAGGCGCGCACCAAAAAGGTTTTGCCGCTGCCGGGGGGGCCGTTCAAAACCACCCCTTTTTCTTCACTGACACCATAGGACAGGCAGTTGTTGGCCATCTCGGAAAAAACGTCCTTGACGCCGCCGACATATTCATCCCATTTTAAATGCCGATCCATCCGATCCACAACTTTGCCGAAAAGATCGCCATAGGAATTCTTGGCGACCAGTTCAAACGCATGACGAACCAGCAGGGAGTCATCGAGATATTCCGGCCTAAAACCGCCTTTTATTTCTATGACGGAATCGATCAGTTTGCGCACATAAGAAGGAATTACCTTGAGCGTTCTTTCATCAAAGATGACATAAATCTTTTCCACCGCCCGCTGCAAATCCTGCGGCGGCATACAAACCGCGGCAGTGGGACAAAAAACATCATCCGGCAAACCCACCCGGATATCGTGGCGAATCAGTTCCAGATGTACGACCTCTTTGAGGTTTTCGGGATTTTCCCAATAGTCCGCGATGTTGATTATTTTACCTTTTTCGACAAATCGCCGATAGATGGCCGGATCGAACTTTTCGGGTTGATCGGTCGTGGCAATCAAAAGGCAGTCACGACTGCCGTTGATGATTTCATCCAGTACGATGTTTGAAGTGTCGATCAGCGTTCGTTGCTGTCTCTCAACGCCTCCCGATTCTCTGGCGTTGGCCCTGCCGAAAGCGCTGTGTGCTTCTTCAATATGCCGGATCGATGTTCTTCTCGGGTCCCCGAGTGATTTCTTAAAATAGTTGCCGGGTTCTCCCGCCAGGGCGGTCTGAAAATCGTTCGGCGTGACCATACTGGCGTCCACCAGTATTCCCTGCTCTTCCAGTTCGGAAAGGCTTCGGCCGATTCTCTTTTTAAGAATTGTTTTTAACAGCGGAACACGGGAAAGGCGTTTATAAAATTTGATTTTCCTTCGTATCGCAATTTCCCTGGACAGCGTCGGATCGATCTGATCGATCGTTTTCCAGAAGGGTTCTTCGGCCAGCAGTTCTTCCTTTTTCTGCTCTAAATCGATTTGGGCAAAAGTTTCGTTGGCAAATATGACTTTGTCGATCGCTTGGGTAATCGTGGCGGTTTTGCCGCTGCCGCTGGGCCCGACGACCAGCAGCAAAGGTGCCTTGGGCACGGAGGGGTCGGAAATATATTCCTTGCGGATGTGGGCCCGATAGATCTTTGCGAAGAGGTCCTGCAGCTCTGCCGGAATGTGCACGTCCGTCAGTTCCCGATCAAGCAATGCTAAAAGAAAAATATAATCTTTGGCGGAGAGCTCCTTTTCAAGTATTTTATTCCATGCTTCCTGGGGATTGGTCTGGCCGGAGATTTCAAAACGCTTCTGCCAGTCTGTGAGAATTTCCGGATCTTTTAAAACATTGAATTTCCTTTTAGCTGCTGCCATAAAAAGCGAAAGGATCCTGTCCAGCACGGCATTGACAAAATCGGAGGGCGGTTTGTACTGTTTGAGGCGCGCCCGCATAAACGCTCTGGTTTCGTAGGGCCAGGAAGCAACCAGATCTTCGATTTCTCGTATTCGCTTTTCAGACAGGCGCACGTACTGGACTTCTTTGGTAAGTTTACGGGCCATTTCATTTCTCCCTGGGATGCCCGGGATTCTTCATGGCAGGGGGTGCCGGCAAAGTGAGGTTCGGAGCCCCCTGGGTATTCTGGATCACAATCGTGTTCTGGCCCTCCTGATTCTTTTCGTAAGCTGCCGCCCATTTCTGTTGCGTCAGAAACTGGAACAGGGCCACGTCCGTAGATCCGTCTGATCTCCCCAGGGCCTTTTGCAAGGCCTGGATGCTGTCCAGATAGGCGGCATAAAGTTTGCGAATGCGGCTGGCTTCCTGATCGGCGGCATAGTTTTCCGCTTCAGCGATCAATTCCCGACGTTTTTTCTCTTCCGTGGCCTCCACCAGTTTATCGCCGAAACGGGTTTCTTTAAGCACAAAGCTTACCACCTCGATGCCGTATTTTTTCTCCAGGGTGGGCCCCCCTTCGTTGATCGGTCTGGACTTTAAAGCTTTAAATATTTTTTCTTTGATGGTTTCCCGGTTGCTGACCAGTTCGTTGACACGCTGGGCCTGCAAAATATCTTTGACAATCCCGTCGTAGTCGCCTTGCAGCAGATCCAGGGGGTCGAGATTTTCAATCGCCCAGGTATGCAGATCGCGGATGCGGTAAGTGAGCACCGCCGATGTCCAGAGCGCCACATTTTCCTTGGAAATGATGCGCATGGGTTCAATCAGGCCACTTAAAAAAAGCCGCTGGTTCATCAAGGAAACTTCCTGCTCGATACGGGTAAAGTAAGGCAGCCTTACGTGCCAACCCACTGCGGTGACCGCTTCGCGCTCCCCGCCAAAACGTTCCAGTACCACGGCATAATTCATCTTTACCTTAAATATCGTGCGGGTCGCATAGACAACGGCAGTAAGGCCATAGATGAGACCCACCAGGGCGATCACGGTAAAGGTTCTGCGCAGTACGGTCTTGACAAAGGCTCTGTTGAGGAATTTTTTCGAATGGTTCCCGGCCATATTCACTCCTTTATTTTTTTTAAATGCCAGAGTTGGATTGTCAATTTATGGGCTGAAATCAGTCTAAAATTTTGACCAACGAGCCTGAAGCCGTTTTTTGCAGCGCTGATAGGGATATGGTAACGATAAAATGCATTCGGATCAAGTTCAAGAACAACAACATCCATGCTGAATTTAGCATTTTCGTCTAATCCGCGATAAATAATTTTTGATTTTCCGAATTTGGTATCCCGATCGATTACTAACATGATTTTTTCTTTTAAGGAGTTTGAAAGCGCTTCTTTTTGAACATCGCGATAACCGCGATCCCATCTGCGGGCAGACATAAATTTTGCGGATAGATGGTCGTCTCTAGGTACAAGTTCCGAAGATGTTTTTGGGAAAAAGGCCTCAACGACAACATAAAGCAAACCGAGAAACACGATGCAAATCATCATATATAAAAGGATCATTAACCAATTGCGCGAACGCGTCTCATTCATTGGTGTCAACGGTTGAGATATTGTTTTTGCTTGTAAAAAATGATGGGTTTTTACGGGTTCTTACAACAATAAATATAAGACTATGCGAATTCTTGTCAATTCAGCCGGTTGCGGCTTTACTTTATCTTAAACTGAGCGGTTCCAGGTTCAGAGTTCCGGGTTTATCCCGACATTGCTCATGTTTCAACACGAGGCCCGGATTGGCCTCTTTCACCTATTGGGTGCAACAGCCTTGCGGGCCCTATGGATGCGAAATCCTCTTAGGATGCATCTT
>JBAVYC010000433.1:0-6985 GCA_049698595.1 Desulfobacterales bacterium
AACAAGGCGGGCCGGAACTGATCGAGTTCAAAAACTACTTGAATACAGCAAAAATAATGCCAACCATTTTTTTTTCCTATCTTTCTGTCCTGCAATGATGATATGACGATTAACGAAGCTGACTTGAGGTGTTTCGAAATCTAGGGGCCGCACCCAGCGCAGAATTATGGGTATACTTAATTAACATAAAAGGTATACCAAGTTGAGGTGATCCAAATGTCGAAGGTAACAGCCAAATATCAAATCACATTGCCGGTAAAGGTTAGAAAGGAGCTGGGTATTGTTCCCGGGGCTGAAGTGGATATTGTAAAGAAAGGGGAAAAATATGTCTTAGTTGTTGACCCCATTGCAGAAATCAGGGAAAAATGGCGCGGAAAATTCAGGGGTGAATCCACTACTGTGGACTATCTCGAGAAGGTCAGAGGACCAATAAATTGAGAGTTTGTATTGATACTACAATTTTAATCGATTGATTTACAGAGCTGATTTCCTTTCTGAATTTTTCAATGGAGGTTTTGCCTCGGCAAAATGTGATGCAATTATAACCAGAGACCGGGGAATTAATTATAACCAGAGACTGGGGAATATACTAAAAATATTTTCCGAATATAGTTGGGTATGAAAACTGTTTATCCTGAATAAGGGCGATTGTCGATGTCGCAGATCCACCTGGAGGATTGCCGCCCCGGTGAAATAAGCTTCATCCCGATAGCAATAGGCTTGCATTTCATTGTGTGGGCATTTCACAAGGCAAGCAGATACAAGAGCTAATTTGGTCCGCCAAGAATCCAACACCTCCTGTTTCATAGCTGACGCGGTTTAGATGTCGCGCCACGGAAATACCGCAGGCCATTGCCCGGGTGCGCAGCGCGCGTACATTCTTGAATATTCGGTGTCAACTCCGAGTTCCTCGGCAGCATGCCAGGCCCAGCGCGGATCGAACATCATGCCGCGTGCCAGCGCCACGATGTCTGCTTTACCGCCGGCGATGATGTCTTCGGCTTGGCGCGCTTTAGTAACCATCCCCACCATCCAGGTCGTTATCTCGGCTTGCGTGCGGATTTTAGCGGAAAACGGCACTTGATAGCCGGGTCCCAGGGGTATCTTCTGGCGCGGATCCAGGGCACCCGAGCTGACATCGATGAAATCACACCCGATGGATTTTAACTTTCTTTTTTTCTGTGATAAGAGAGGAGAAAATGATTTTCCAGATAGGTGACATCGAAAAGCAGGCAAAATGAAAAATCCCGCAGAAGTTGATTTTCGGCGCAAATGGCATGCCATGGCCGCTGTTGGCGCCGGTGTGTTTTTGGCAACTGTGGACGGCAGTATTATCAATGTGTCCCTGCCGACCCTGGTTCGGTCTCTGGATACCGAGTTTGCCGTGGTGCAGTGGGTGGTCCTGGGATATCTTCTGACCATTACCACTTCAATGCTCAGTATCGGCCGGGTGGCCGATATTGTCGGTAAAAAATTCATTTATATGCTGGGTTTTATAGTTTTCACCGTCGGCTCGGTATTGTGCGGTCTGGCTTTATCGGTATATTGGCTCATCGCCTTTCGCGTCGTGCAGGCCGTCGGAGCTGCCATGGTCATGGCGCTGGGCGCGGCCATCCTGACCGAAGCGTTTCCGCCCGAAGAACGGGGAAAAGCCATGGGGCTGATCGGAGCGATTGTATCTGTGGGCATCGTGGTCGGGCCCGCCCTGGGCGGTGTGATCATCGGATCCTTGTCCTGGCGCTGGATTTTCTATGTCAATCTGCCCGTTGGTGTCCTGGGGACGATACTGGCGGTCCGCAATGTGCCCGATTTTAAACCCACCGGGCAACAGCGCTTTGATTACTGGGGCGCCCTGACGCTGTGCCTCAGCCTCCTGTCTTTGCTGCTGGGCCTGACCTTCGGTCAGCAGCAGGGATTTTTTAAGCCCATCGTCGGGCTGCTGATCGGACTGTGGCTGCTGCTGCTGGTCGCCTTCATCCGAATCGAAAAAAAAGCGTCGCAGCCGATGATCGATCTGAAATTGTTCGGCAATTTGCTCTTCAGCATCAATCTGGCCACCGGCTTTATCAGTTTTGTGGCATTGGCCGGGGTCATGATACTGGTTCCTTTTTATCTTGAAAACATCCTGGGGTTTAAAATTACCCACGTGGGGCTGCTGATGGGGATTGTGCCGGTCATGCTGGGGATTACGGCACCGTTTGCCGGGGCGCTGTCCGACCGTGCGGGAACCCGGCGCATTACGGTAATGGGTTTGGCGATCATGCTTGTGGGCTATCTGGCGGCCGGCACCCTTAGCGGGGATACATCCGCCTGGGGCTATTTGATCCGAATGTTCGTTCTGGGTCTGGGGATTGGAACGTTTATATCGCCGAACAACAGCGCCATTATGGGTAGCGCTTTGCGTCGGCAGCTGGGAATCGTTTCCGGTTTCATGGCCATCACCCGCACCCTGGGACAGACTGTGGGTGTCGCGGTCATGGGCGCCGTCTGGGCCGGGCGCACCGCTTTTTACGCCGGTGGCCGCATGCAGAGCGGGGCCACCCTGGCGCCGTCGGAAGCCCAGGTGGCTGCCCTGCAGGACACCTTCCACGCGTCGGCCGTGCTATTGGCCGCTGCGCTGCTGCTGGGCATCTGGGCCTATGTGCACGAATACCACGGTAAAAACGCCGCCAAATCTGCTCCTTAAGTCGATTATTACACCAATGATACCAACCTGGAAGGCCGCCTGCCTGAAGAAAAGGATTTTATTGTGAATATAGTTCGCAAAGCCATTTTCCTGGTCGGGTTTGTCGTGGCCTTATCGATGCTGGAAGTTAACATCGGACCGTTGCTGGCCGCCATTGGCGCCGCCGGCTTTATTTTGGGTTTTGCACTGCAAGGCACTTTAAGCAATTTTGCGGCCGGCATTATGATTCTGGTTTACCGACCATATGATGTCTGTGATTTAGTTGATGTCGCCGGCACTTTTGGCAAGGTAGATGCCATGACAATTGTATCGACTACCCTACGAAAACCTGATAATCAAAAAGTCGCTGTGCCCAACAATATGATTTAGGGTCATTTTTTATATTATATAAGCTTCACATGAAACTTGGTGTGAAGCTTTTCAGTTGCCGCCGACCTCATTCGAGCGATAGGTGCCGGATCGTCACCGACTACGCTTTAAGTGGTTTAGCGCACCATAAAAGGAAGCCAAAGCGAAAGCTGGGGGAAAAGAATAACCAGGGCCAGGACGGCCAACATCAGCAGCATGAAGGGCAAAGTGCCCTGAAAAACCTCCATCAGAGAGGCATCTTCGACCACGCCCTTGATCACGAATAGATTCAGCCCCACCGGTGGCGTGATCAGGGCAAATTCCATATTGATGGTCATGATGACGGCAAACCAGACCGGGTCGATACCAATGGCCAGCAAAATCGGGAAAATGATGGGCAGCGTAATGATGTTGATGGAGACCACTTCCAAAAAATCGCCCAGAAAAATGAAGATGATGCACACCAGAATGATGACTAAGACCATCGCGGTGGTGCGCAGGCTCTCGTAAATAATCATGGTCACGCCGAAAAAGGCGCCGCTGCCCTCCAGGGCGAAAAGGCCGGAGAGACCTACAACTCCCAAGGAAAATGCCACCGGCCTTCCGAAGTGGATTGGCAGCCATTATGGGGGCGCTTTCAGTCACAGGAATCTCTTCTTTTGATCAAAAAGCGTTGCAAAATAGGATTTGCAGGACTTACATACCCAAAAGCTTTAAAACATTGTCGGCCGGTTCATCTCCGCTACGCTTGCGCCAGGCGGATAGGCCGGCATCGCGGGCCTCAGGCCATTCGCCTTCGAGCAGGTATATTTCCATGGACTTGCGGGCTTCGGACAGTGCGGCGGCATCTTCCTTTTCGGCCTGTTCCAGGCTTATTTTGCTGACCTCGGCGGCAGCCTCCATGACGGCTTGTTGAATGTCGGGCGAAAGCGTGTTCCAGAATTTGGTATTTACGGTAACCGGCCAGGGCGAGAAACTGCCATTGGTGAGAGTCAGGTATTTGCAGGTCTCGTTCCACTTGCGCTTGACAATGGATTGGGCCCCCGAGACCACGCCGTCGATGGTTTTGCGCTGTAACGCCATGTATACCTCGGAGGACGACATTTTCAGCGGAGCCGCACCCATGGCTGCGACAGCCGCCACGGCGGTCGGCAGGTTGCAGCGCATTTTGAGGCCTTTGAAATCGGCTTTGGTTTTCAATGGTCTGACCCGGTTGGCCAGCTCGAAACTGCGGCCATAATAGCCCATATAGAGAAGCTTGGCATTATGGAAACAGGGTTTACGTGTCAAGGTAAAAGCATTGACATTTTGGTTGCAGCAATCTAATAGTAATCAATAAATTAATTGATTAATTGACAGGTAGGTTATGAAAAGTCCAAACAGACAATTCAAAGACGCCATCTATGAGCAGTTCTCAAGAATCGGAAAAGCGGTATCCAGTCCAAAACGTTTGGAACTGCTCGACTTGCTCTGTCAGGGTGAAAAAACGGTCGAAACCCTAACCCGGGAAACCGGCCTGAGCCTGGCCAACGCTTCCCAGCATCTTCAGGCCCTGCGTGCGGCTCGTCTGGTCGAAGCGGAGAAAGAAGGCTTGTACGTCACATACCGTCTCGCAGACCAGATGGTTTGCCGGTTTTTTCGATCCATGCGGGTGTTGGCAGAAAACCGTTTGGCCGAAGTAGAGTTGATCAAACGCCGCTTCCTGGAAGGCCGAGAGGGCATGGAACCGGTCGATAGAAACGACCTGTTGAAACGCGTAAAAGATGGTGCCGTCACGGTCCTGGATGTTCGTCCGGTAGAGGAGTACCGGGCCGGTCACATCCCTGGTGCCCTGTCTGTTCCCCTGGGGCAGCTTAAAGATTTGTTTGCCAAACTGTCTAAGGATCAGGAAATTGTGGCCTATTGCCGGGGGCCGTATTGTGTGCTGGCGGTTGAGGCCGTCGAGATGTTGCGCAAGAAAGGGTTCAAGGCCATCCGCCTTGAAGAGGGAATCCAGGATTGGCTGGCAATGGGCCTTTCGATTTCTGTTGGAGAAGAGAAAACAGCCGTGAATGAGGAACCAAACAGATGAAATCGATTCGAGCGTTCTTGATGCCGGGTTTTGCCGTGTCGGTGACCTTTTTGGTCCTTTGGTATACCCATTTGCCGGCGCCGATTGTTGCATCGAACATGGCGCAAGTTGAACTGGAGTCCGAAAACGGTGGTTACCGGTTGATTGATCTAGAAACACTTTCGAAGCAGTATCAGTCGAATCGAGAGAAGATCCTGCTGGTAGACACGCGTCAGGAATGGGAACATCGTGGTGGTCACATCGCCGGGAGCGTCAATTTTCCGATGGAGCCTACCTGGTGGGCAAGGTGGCAGAGAAAAGGGGATTTAAAAGCGTTTCTGGGACCGGATAAGGAAAAATCGATTGTCTTCTACTGAGCGGGCCTAGCATGAGTCCGTAGCGACTCGGCGGCTCGGATAGCCGTTCAATTGGGGTATCAAAATGTATTTCGGTATCCGCAAGGATATCCACAGTGGCAAACAAAGGGGCTCCCGGTTGCCCAGAATAAACTAAAAACGCTATCAACATCCACTCAGCCCAATCCGAATCCTTCCTTATCAGGCTGGACGCTGCTGTGGACCCTGCTGGGTATCTTTGCCGGTGGTCTGGCGTTGAATCTCACCCCTTGCGTTTATCCGCTGATCCCCATCACGGTATCTTATTTTGGTGGCAGAAGCGCCCAAGGCAAGAGCGAATTGATCGGACACGGTATTAGCTACATCGGGGGACTGGCGCTGACCAACTCGTTGCTGGGTGTTATTGCATCCCTTACCGGCGGGTTAATTGGTGCATTGCTTCAAAGTCCTCTGGTGCTAATTGCCATAGCAGCAGTGTTGGCTGCCTTTGCCATGAGCCTTTTCGGGTTTTGGGAGCTCAGGCTTCCCTTTTGGCTGACCCAGGCGGCCGCCAAATCCTACTCAGGATTTTTGGGTTCTTTTTTCATGGGCGTAACCTTGGGAGTGGTGGCTGCACCCTGCATCGGCCCCTTCGTGCTGGGGCTCCTGACCTGGGTGGCAGCACTGGGCGATCCACGGATTGGGTTTGTTATTTTTTTCACCCTGAGCCTGGGGCTGGGCACGCCCTTGTTTGTGCTGGCAATGTTTTCGGGGCAACTGGAAAAACTGCCCAAATCCGGCGAGTGGATGAACTGGGTGCGACGCTTGATGGGTTGGGTTCTCATCGCTATGGCGGCCTACTTTATTCGCCCGATTCTGCCATTGCTGTTGCAGCAATACCTCCTTGCCGCTGTTGCCATCACAGCCGGTGTTCAGCTGGGCTGGCTGGATAAAACCACAGCCGTTTTTCGTGCGTTTCCCTGGATCAAAGCCGTCGTCGGCACTGTTTGTCTGGTGACGGGAACGGTTCTGATCGCCAACCAGGTGTTCGAAGGACCGCCGGTCAACTGGCATCGATACTCCGACCGGCTTTTGGCTGAGTCCGCAGAAAAAAATAAGCCGGTCATCATTGATTTTTATGCCAATTGGTGTGCGCCCTGCCGTGAGCTGGATGCTGTCACGTTTCGCCACCCGGATATCGTCAAGCTTTCTCAAGATGAGTTTATCATGGTGAAGGTGGACCTGACCGCGCAAGACGGTCAAAAATACGATCGCCTTTTAAGCGCATACAAGGTCAAAGGCGTCCCAACCGTCGTATTTTTAGACAATTTGGGTAAGGAACGCAATGACTTGCGACTGGTTGATTTTATCCCGCCCGATGAATTTTTGATCCGAATGGTTTCTTTGAAATGAGCAATAAAAATTTACCGCAGAATAGGAGCTAGAAGATGCTGAAAGTCCAATTTTTTATCTGTACCCAGACTGATTTCTTTAATGGGGTTAACTAATGAATTATATTGTTATGCTATTTGGTGCCGCAACTATCGCGGCAGGTATAGTAATTGT
>JBAVYC010000434.1:0-1736 GCA_049698595.1 Desulfobacterales bacterium
GCTGCCTGATCAATAAAAATCAGGGAAAAGTGCAGACTAGAAAGCGACATCTATAAAACCTCATATTTTACATTACTTCTGCCAAGCTACAATAATTTGGCGGTTCAGAAACTGTAAATTTGCCATGCCAATCTATAATTTTAAGTTCACCTCAGTAGTGTGAATTGCGGCTATCAATACAAAATATTGAAATAATTCAGTAATTTATAGATTGTAGTTACAAGTATACCATTACCAGAAAACGAGAATGAAAAGCGAGCAAAAGTGTAGAATAGCAATCGGCATCTACAAAACGGCTGATTTTAGATTAGAAACGTTTTAAAATTGGCCGCTTGGAGCCCAGCGGTCATTTCTTTCAGTCCTCAGTGTAAGGCACGTAATCAATCTCCATGAAATCTGTCACTTCAGGAATCCAGCGGGTCTGAACGAATTCAACGTGGGATGGATGGGTATTGTAGGTTTCGTAGTCAGCAGTGGAATCAAATTCCATCGACAAGCCATAGTCGTAGTCATTTTTCTCGCTAATTTGCCGAAGACATTCGAAGCTCTTGACCGTAGAAATTTTTGAAAGTTTCTGGGCGGTTCGCAGAAAATCCAATTCTGCTTGAGATCCCGCAGGGTGCTTGAGTTTAAATACTACTGTGTGCCGTATCATAGGTTCCTCCCAAATCGCCGAATACTAGTAATTAAGCCGCGGCGTTTAAATCAAACAAAATACTTCAGTTTTTGATGAACAATCCATAGCCCTGTAAATACTATTTCTCAGGGCGGATTAATTAGGCAAATCCACCCAAACGGCCCCGTTGTCAGAGGATTCCACGGCTTTGTAAATAAACTGCATTCCCCGCAATCCGTCATAGACCGTTGGGAAGTTATAATCGTCTGTATCCATCGGATTTCCATCGATATAACGCCGGATGGCTTCAACTGCGCCGCAATAAATAGTGGCAAAGGCTTCCAGATATCCTTCCGGGTGGCCGGTCGGCACCCGGGTGGAATCCTGGGCGGCTTCTGATAAATAGCTGCCGGCACGGGACAACGTCTGGCGGGGTTCACCGTAGCGGTAGACTTCAAGATAGTTGGGATTTTCCTGGCGCCACACGATCGCACCCTTGGAGGCATAGATTCGGATCCAGAGATTATTTTCTTCTCCCGTTGCAATTTGGCTGATGGTGAGCACACCTTTACCGCCGCCGTTGAGGTGCAGCAGCACATTGACATCCTCATCCAGTTCTCTGTCAGGCAAAAAAGTACTTTTATCGGCACAGATCCGGGTCACCCGGTCGTTGGTAATGTATTCCATCAGGTTCAAGGCATGCGATCCTACATCACCCAGGGTTCCCCCAAGGCCGGCCTGCTTGGGGTCCACGCGCCAGGACGCCTGTTTTTGCCCTTCTTTTTCATGGGGAACCATTAAAAAGTCCTGCAGATATTCGACGATGACCTTGCGGACGGTCCCCATTTGACCGGAAGCAAAGAGTTGGCGTGCATGGCGAACAAGCGGGTGTCCGGTGTAATTATGCGTCAGCGCAAAGACCCGTCCGGTCTCTTCTACAAGCCGAACGAGTTTTTCAGCCTCATCTAAGGTGTAGGTCATCGGCTTATCGCAAACCACATGGATTCCGACTTCCAGAAAAGCTTTTGCAATGGCAAAATGCGAGTCATTGGGGGTCACAATTGAAACGAAATCGATGCGCTGATCTTGCGCCAATTTCGCTTCAGATTCTGCCATCTCC
>JBAVYC010000435.1:0-1893 GCA_049698595.1 Desulfobacterales bacterium
GTTGAAAGGGCTTGATTCGGGAATTTCGATCACTTCTTTGATGGCGGTCTCAAACACCTGGGGCATTTTGCCTTCGAAAATACCCAACCGCTTGCCGATCTCGCGCAAAAGGCTGCCCTGGGGTCCCTCACCGAAGACGGTAATTTTGGCCATCAGGTCAACACCGGGCTCAAAATTTGATCTGTGGTTACCATCTTTATCGATACCTTTGTCTCCGGTTCGGATGCCGATGACGCGGTCACCGTCCGGTTCATAAAGTACCTCGGTGCCGGCAAAACCCGGAAAAACCATGACTCCCAACTCTTCAGCCAACTCTCCCAGCCAGACGCAATACTTGGAAAGACTGATAATATGGCAGCCGCTATTGTGCATATAAGCGGGCGTATAGGGAAGGCGCCATTTTCCGGTGGGTGTCAGATAATAAAACTCGTCGCTGCATTTAGGTTGTTCGATCGGACACCCTTTCTCCAGGTAATCCGGCATGAGTTCTTGAAGTGCCACAGGATCCAGAATGGCTCCGCTCAATGAGTGCGAGCCGATGGATTCAGCCTTTTCAATCAGGCATACCTCGATTTCCTTTCCCGCCTTGTGTGCCATGTTCATCAAATGGATGGCTCCGGCTAGATTTGCCGGTCCTCCGCCGACAAACAATACGTCAAACTCCAATGATTCTCTGGTTTCATCCATACAAATTCCCCTATTTAATCATCCTTTGTTCTATTATTCAAAAAGCATACGTATTGAGAAGTAATTCATAATTCACTTGAGCAACAATTTATTTTCTGTTTAGAATTTTGAAAATTAGAATTTCGATATTGTTTCGAATTTCGGATTTCGAGCTTCGGATTTCGGATTTATCCGCGTTAGCCCTTAAGCTTCTTGACTTCTTCCGCCATGGCCGGCACCACTTCCGCCAGGTCGCCGACGATACCCAGATCCGCTTTTGAAAAAATGGGTGCTTCAGGATCCTTGTTGATGGCGACGATGAACTTGGATGTCGACATGCCGGCCAGATGCTGAATGGCACCGGAAATACCGCAGGCAACGTACAAAACGGGGGAAACAACTTTCCCGGTCTGCCCCACCTGATCGCTGTGCGCGCGCCAGCCTTCATCAACTGCAGAGCGCGAAGCGCCCACAGCACCGCCAAATGCAGCCGCCAGCTGTTCAATGGCACCAAAATCACCACCGGTGCCACGGCCACCGGAGACGATAATATCCGCTTCCGTCAGTTCTATTTTATCGCCGGTATCCAAACTCTTATCGACAACCGCTGTTTTGATCTCGCCCAAATTGACGGCAGCTTTTTCAACCGCGCAATCTTTGGCGGTCTCGACAATGTCCATCACATTCGGACGGATCGCTATGATTTGCGGCGAGCCCTCGATTTCAACATCGGCAAAAATTTTCCCTCCGAACATCGGACGGGTGCAGGTTATCTTGCCGCCATCCAGCTTGATCGCCGTGCAATCCATGGCCAGGCCCGCATCCAGTCTGGCGGCCAATCGTGCGGACTGATCTTTGCCCTGAACAGAGGCACCGATGAGAATCACCGCCGGGCCATCGGACTGAATCAAATCGGCAATGACATTGGTGTACGCATCCGTTGTATATTCCGCCAGGGCCGGATCATCGGCCACCAGTATTTTATCAGGTCCATATTTTTCCAGTTCGCCGGCAATACTCTCAATACCCGAGCCGACAACCACGGCGGTCAAATCGGCGCCCAGACCATCGGCAATGCGACGGCCTTCACTGACGGCTTCGAAGGACACTTTGCGAAAAGCACCATCTCGTTGTTCTGTAATAACAAAAACTCCCTGTGCCATATCGATCTCCTTTATAACCAAAGCAGGTTTTAAATCTTCTATTTAGATACGTGTTACCCTTGTA
>JBAVYC010000436.1:0-2517 GCA_049698595.1 Desulfobacterales bacterium
GCCTGGAGTAGGCTCAACCCAACCTACAAAGGCAAAGTGGCCCAGGATCGAACCAACTCCAACTTATGAGATGTAGTTTCATATAAGCGCGGCCTCCGGCTAAAAAAACAGCCGGTCTGATCATCAAAGAAACTATGCCATTTTGGCGTAGTTTCACACGAGCGACGCCGCTGGCCTGAAAAAACGGCCAGTCTAATCGGAAAAGAAACTTTAAAAAGCGAAGATCAAAATACGACAAAAATAGGAATGGATTCTCATCTTAAAAAGAAAATTGGACAGGATCAACAGGATCATCAGGATAGAACGGCCTTCGGCCGAAAGGGCTCCTCGCCGGAGGCGAAAAAAATCCCGTCAATCCTGTAAATCCTGTCTAAAAAAAATAAAATCGAATCCATTCCTCTGTAGTTTCATATAAGGTGTCAGTGTCAATCCAGGAACCAGTATCCAGTACCCAGTACCCAGCAACCAGTATCCATCTTCTAACAGAGGGGCAGCCGAAAATCAACCGCATGGCGTTGCTATTTAATCGCTTGACACACCGCCACCACCAGACTAAATTTGGTTAGATTCATAAATCCACGTCCTTTGGGTGTGGATTCTTTCATTTTCACCGGTATTGGTCAGCCGGCTTCCGTTCAGGAGAGCGACAATGAGTGAGGTTAAACCCGCAATAAAGGTTTTGACCCGAAACCAAATTGAGAAAATTCATTCTTATTCTTTAGAAATTTTATCCAAAACCGGAATTCGGATCGACTCTCTGCGGGCCCGCAAACTTTTTGCCAAAACCCTGGGTGTTTCAGATACAGACAGGGTCGTGCGGATCCCGGCCGAACTGGTTGAGCGGGCTCTTAAAACGGCACCATCCACTGTGGATATATATGACCGTCGGGGAAATATGCAGTTTCAGCTGGGTGATGCCCAGGGGGCCCAAACCCGGTTTGGTATCGGCGTCACCAACCTCTATTATCAGGACCCGGCGACCGATGAGGTGACCGCCTTCACCCGCAAGCACATGGAGCTTGCGGCCCGGCTGGGCAATGTTCTGTCGAGCTTTGATGTCATTTCAACCATCGGCTTCATTCAGGACACTGCACCGGAACTGGCAGATTTTTACGGCACCCTGGAAATGATCGCCAACACCACCAAACCCCTGGTGATTTTGATTTCTGAGAAGCAATGCTTCGACACCTCTCTCGAATTGCTCGAACACCTGCACGGCGATCTGGCTGCAAAACCCTTTATTATCCCTTATTTTAATCCGATTACGCCCCTGGTACTGAATGAAGACACGGCCGAGAAGATCTTCAGCACGATCGAGCGCGGGTTGCCTTTTATTTACAGTAACTACGGTATGTCCGGGGCCACTTCACCCATAACTGCGGCTGGCAGTTTGGCACTGCTGAATGCCGAACTTCTGGCCGGTCTGGTTTTCAGCCAGCTAGTCAACGAAGGCACGCCGATTATTTTAGGAAGTTTGCCGGCGGGGTTTGACATGCGAAGCATGGCCGGCCTCTATACCCCCCAAACCATGTTGCTGAATGTGGCCTGTGCCGAGATGATGGCGTATTATGAATTGCCGCATGCGGGGACATCCGGCAGTGGTCCCGGATGGGGTCCTGATCTTTCGGCCGCTGGAACCCTGTGGCTGAACCATTTGACGAGCTGCCTGGGTAAGGTCGGGTTGGCACCGTTTGTCGGCGGCAATTTTGAGTCATTGGCCTTCTCGCCGGCTTTGGTTGTATATTCTGATGAAATTATTCGCCAGGCCCGCTTTTTCAACCAGGGCTTTGAAATCAGCGATGCCTCCGTTGCCTTAAGTGAAATTGACTCCATCGGCCCGGGAGGAAACTTTTTAATGTCAGATCTGACGGTGGCGTTGTGCCGCGAAATTAATTTCGGCAGCACGATCTGGCCGAATTTAATTCTGGATGATTGGCAGGCCAAAGGCCATCCGCCGGCAGATAAAGCGTTGCGTGCGCGTACGCGCGATCTTCTTGATGATTTGCCCGTTCCGGAGGATCATGCCGACATGATCGCCCGAGGCGAAAGCTTTATTCGCAAAAAAATAACTTGAAAATATTGACAATCTCGTAAAAAGTCAAAATTCTTGAATTTCGATCTCATAACCTATTGAAATTATTAAGTGCGAAACTTGAAAATTGGCTGTTTTCGGACTTTTTACGAAACCATCAATATTGGAATTTCCATTTTTTGACAGGATAGACAGGATGTTCAGGATAAAAATAGAAAAGATCTTTTTAATCCTGTTGAAAAAATCCCGTTGCAGGCGGCTAAGTGCTTCAATTTGCAATTACAGCGACATAAAAATATCGACCAATCCAACATAATTGCATAGTCAGCACTATGTTCTGAGTGAGTAAATACGTCATCGTATTTACGAATCGTTGGACTAAGTTACTGTCGGTCTTGACAGCACCACTGGTGGACAGGTAAATAGACCATAGAACTTGTGTTTGTTCATTTTAAAACAGAGATAAAAAAAAGTCACGAAAATAT
>JBAVYC010000437.1:0-1763 GCA_049698595.1 Desulfobacterales bacterium
GTCGAGCAAGCAGTTAATGGAATCTAAAATCATAAGGGGGTTAGATATGAGGAAGAATTTGAAGTTAGTTTTTGTTCTGATAATTTGTCTTGGGATGTTAGTACCCGCTTGCGCAATTGCGGAGCGCGTCGATCTAAAAGGTGAAAAAATTACGATGTCGATTTTAGGTATCGCCGGTTGGTTTCCCAGTAAGCTTGGTGTGGACATGTCCCCCGCTTTTGCCGACTATGCCAAACAAAAGTACGGATATGACGTACAATTCACCTTTGAAGAGGCGCCTTTTGAAACCCTTTTCCAAAAAGCCGCCGCCAGTCTGGCAACGCGATCGGATGATTATAATATCATTGTCAGCGACAGCCAATGGCTGGGCGGATTTGCGGCACCGGGCTGGATTGTGAAACTCAACGATATGATTGATAACAATCCCGATCTAAAAGCGATCGAGTGGTACGATAAAATCGTCGTGGATACCTACATGTCCTATCCCCTTGGCTCCGATAATTATTGGGGCTTACCGCTTGAGGGCGATACCATGGTGCTGTATGTGCGCAAGGATAAGCTCCTCGACCCGGCAGAAAGAAAAGCCTTCAACGAAAAATATGGGTTTGAGATGCCCAAGACGTTTGAAGATTTCGAATCGCTGACCTACCCGGATTTTGTCAAAATCTTGGAATTTTTCACGCGACCGGAGAAGGATTTTTACGGTATTGCCCAGCACTATTCCAAAGGTTACGACTTTGTGTGTACCGGTGCGCATAACTATATCTGGTCCCGCGGCGGCAGAATCTGGGACAATAAAACCGGCCAGGTCTGGGGGATTTTAAACACGGCAGAAAATGCCAAATCTTTGACAGAATACAAGGATTCTTTGAAATATGCCCCTCCCGGGGCCGTCAACTATGATAATGGCGGAATTATGGAGGCCTGGAACGGCGGTAAAGTCTTTTGCGCCGTCATGTGGGCCGCCGTCGGCACCTACATGATGGAACCTAAGGGTGGTGAAACCATGATCGTGCCCCCACCGGCTCACCTCATCAACGGTGACGGCAAACCCAACCGCGTCTACTCCATGGGCGGCCAGCCCTGGGTGATCAATGCCTTCAATGACAAGGAAAAAATGCAGGTTGCCAAAGACTTCATGGTGTGGTGGTACACCGAAGACGTCCAAATGGAATTTGCCCGACGGGGCGGTAATCCGGTAATCAAGTCCGTGTTGAACAGACCTGATTTCGAGGAAATGAAACCCTGGTTCCGCGGCTATAAGTGGATGCTGTCGACGTCCAAAGGCAGAGATTTCTGGCACAATCCGATGTATGCGGTCATGATGGCCAAACAGCAGGAAGCCTTTCATGCCTATATTACCGATCAGGTCAAAGATCCTAAAGTGGCCCTGGATTACGCTGCCTACCATGTCCAGAAGATTCTCTATGACCACGGTTCTACCAAAATTAAACCGCCGGCAGAGGGTGCCAAGATTGAGCTCAAGTAATTGTTTTCATACCGGTGGAAGAGACTATGGTCTTCATACTGCCGGCTTGAGATGAATGATGGGTGGAAATGGTTTTGACCCGGCTGAGCTCGTCGCAGGCCAGCCACGAATATTGATGTTAGACCGTTTGTTTTAATCGCGGTTAGAAACCGCTCCCAATTTCAAGCTTACTTGAGCCGGCAGTATTCGAATAATTTAAGAATAAAGAATATTTTAAAAAAATAAATACCTGAATTTTTACGCAACAATCAACACTGCAAGTCAATTATGCTAA
>JBAVYC010000438.1:0-3978 GCA_049698595.1 Desulfobacterales bacterium
CTTACAAAGAAATAAGAATGCAATCAAACTGGTGGGAATTATTTTTCCCAAATTTTTAATATTCATTTTCCCTCCATTTTTTAAGGAAAGGGTCAACCATTGCGCTCATACATTTTAATTATTAAATAGTTAATAATTAAAACAATTCTGTTTGTCAAGTATTTTCTGATTTGATGGATATATTTGTGCCTAAAGTGGAATAGGCAAAAAAGAAACATCTTCTCTTCGGGGATTCAATCTGGAATGAGGTAATAGTGAGGGAACGTTTTATCCGTTCGCAGGTATCTATTGAAATGAGAAAACCATCGCTGCTTGAACAAGAGGCCAATCCCATTATTAATGCCGGGTATAAATTTGCCAAAAAGCGATTTGACCGTGAATTCAGGTGGGAACCATCTGTAGAGCTTGAGGCCGCCATTTTCCAAGCAATTTTCGGTTAAATTGATCAAACTGTGAATTTAAGATTTATGTACGGTTTATACAATAATTTGAACAGCTTTGGCAGGTTTCGACTCAAGTACGAAACCCAAACTTAACCCATTTTGTGGATTAGCCAGGGGAAACCTAGAATGGTCCGGGAATTTAGAATAGTTCAGCTAACCTCAAAATTTTAATCCTATCGTTTTTGTGGATTTGTTGATGCATTACACAGCGAAGCCCTTCGGCGTGGTAGGGCGCACCGATGATGTTTGAATTGACCGATTTTGATTTCATGGTTGATTGCAGATTGTGTTTCATGCATCCAAAAACTATCTGAAATATTCTCAGTTAATTTGATAGTTTTTAGAATCTCACTGTATCTGCTGTTGGCTCTATGCCAGCAATAAGGCATCGTAAGGACAGACTATGACGTATATATATTTCGCTGCAGCGATAGTTTCAGAAGTAGTAGCTACATCTGCATTAAAAGCATCTGAGCATTTATATCCGAAAATATGAGTACTCCCTGAACAATGTACTAAAATGTTACTACCAAGTCATGCAATTACGTCAAGCAGTTCTTGAGGCCCAGCTCCTCGAGCTTTTCTGCGGTCGGTATACCCTCCTCACTCCATCCTTTATATGAATAGTATTCGTTGAGCATCACTCCCAGGTGTGGAAGGTATTCAGGATTCGTTCCCGCCATACGCTTGCGGGTTAAAATTCTGGCCGGGAGTGTATCATCTTTCCTGCTGATCCCCCGTCTTACATTAAACATGCGGGTTAGATTACAGATACGTTCGCCGGTTTTCATAAACTCATCGTAGTCCATGTTCCAACCGGTTACGGAATTGAGCAGTTCGATAAATTCTGAAGGCCGCACCCTCTGGTATTCAAACATGAAGGAACAGACGACCAGGGAGTTAAGCATGGCGCCAAAGTTCTGCATTTTGGCAACCAGTTCT
Source organism: Desulfobacterales bacterium (assembly GCA_049698595.1). Taxonomy (GTDB): domain Bacteria; phylum Desulfobacterota; class Desulfobacteria; order Desulfobacterales; family JAFDCJ01; genus JAFDCJ01. The sequence continues at coordinate 1,386 of JBAVYC010000438.1, forward strand.
CCTTTCCCTTGCGTTTCAAACCGATCTAGTCGCGCAGAATAACCAAACTCTTCGAGAACGTCACGCAAACGCTGCTCGTCCTCCGGATTTACATATAGATAGTCTTCGATAAAATAGGAGGACAACTGCGCTTCGGAATGCGTTGCTCCAATACTGCCGGTAGCATATTGGATTGCAAATCCCGCGGCGGCCCTGGGATCATGCATCGGAAACTCCAGCCCCTTCACATGAATTGCATACTCGGAAGCCGTACCTCCGATCTGTTCCGCAGCCCGCCTGACTCCTTCCCCCAGCAGCCAGCCTAGACCCTCTCTCTCCCCGATTCTTTTTACCATCTCGACCATTGCCTGGTGGTTTCCCCAGGTCAAGTCGATGCCTCCGGTTTCCTTTTCAGATAAAAGGCCCTTTTCATAGCATTCCATGGCAAATGCCAAAACACCCCCGGTGGATATACAATCCAGACCGTATCTTTGACACAGCGAAAATGACTCTTGCAGGGCCTCGACATTATCGATCAGGCAGTTCGTGCCCACAGGGCCCCAGTGCTCCCAAATGATGTGCCTCTCGCCATTGGAATTGTACATTGATTCAGTATCCGAGTAGGGACAGCGGCTGCAAAAACCCATCCTGGCACCCCGCAGACTATCGGCGAATTTTTCAGCAGGATCGAACGCGCCCCCGCGCCAGTTTTTGACGGGGACCCCTCCGGTTCGAAAAGCCAATTTAATCTCCTCGACATAATCCTCGATAACGTCAGTTAGTTTTTTTCGGGGGCACGAATGGTAGATTTTCTTGGTGCATTCTTTGAGCCTTGCCCTATCGAATACCGGAATTTCTTGGTTTCCTCCAACTACGATAGCCTTGAGCTTCTTCGACCCCATCAGGGCTCCCAGGCCGCACCGGGCTGCTGCTCTTCCTTTTTTTCCATCATTCATAATGGCCGCGAATCTCACGAGCTTCTCCCCGGCCCGCCCAATGGCTGCCACGCTGACCTTGCCGTCGGTCTCCCTCCTGAGAAGCTCTTCCACCTCGTAGGTGTCCATACCCCAAAGCGAACTCGCGTCACAGATTTCCGCCTCACCATTGTAAAGCCTGAGATACACGGGTTTTCGCGCCTTGCCCTTTATAACTATCCCCATAAAACCGGAGCGCCTGAGCTTATCCGCCCAGTTTCCTCCGGAATGAGCCCTCCCCCATATATTCGTCAGCGGAGATATGCCGGCGACAATATGGCGGCTGCTTTGCTGCGCGACTCCGGTCAACGGCCCCGTCATGAATATCAACGGGTTGTCCGAGGCAAAAGGCTCGGTATCTGTAGATGTCTCCTCCCAGAGTATCTTTGCTGCCAGACCTGCTCCCCCAATGTATTTCCTCATCACCTCCTCACCAGGTTCCCTGACTTCAGTTCTCTCTTCGGTAAGATCAACCCATAGAATTTGAGCGTTATAGCCGTCTGCCATTATAATCCTCCTTTAAAATGCCGTATTCCCAATAAACTCAGAAAAAGATACCTAACAATAACTTGAGGTTAAAAAAATTATATAAAATAGTATTTGTCAAAAAATTAGGTGTCAAGTAATTTATATTCTGATATGTTTAGCAGATACTGACTTGACACGGATAGGAGAGAGGGCCCGCAAGCAGCCGAATCTGGTATTCACATCGCTGTATCACTAACGGACAATTTACTGATGTGTTCAACCCATCGTCATCATGCGACACGAATTCTGTTTAAGTGGCTCAATCGCAAAAGTCAGCGAAGGGCTTATACCTGAAAGGATTATTTACAGGCATTAAGATGGGTCGGATGGCCAAAGGTGCATATCCGCAAAGGCCTGGCTCCGCATCGTAGTTTTGAGGCAATCTGAATATTTGACCGAAGAGCCGAATGCAGTGATTATTAGGAATACCGGCAGTATCCTTAACCTAAGGAATATTATGCTCCCTATACAACATCTTGTAGATACAAAGTTCATAGCAAAACCTGACATAACATAGTACCGGTTTTCAAAGATTTAAAATAGTTGTGATATCATCTTTTCTGGCTATCTGGTCCACGGTGATGCTTTCTGTTTCTTTATCTGAATCGGCACCAGCCACAATTCCATAAAACGTAAAATCCTACTGTAAACAGTGTACAAAATAGAAACCTCATTTTGTATTCGAGAAATGGGCGGTACGACGGAACGATTGTGTATTATCCGAATAAATATATAATAAAATCAATTAATTCAAAGGATTCGATTCAGGCACGAAATGTAAACTTTCGGCAGAATGTGGATTGGTCAGGGGAAATATACAATTTCCGGGAGTTGTAGGTTTGTTGAGCAAATAGAAAAGATAATGGTCCAAATTTTTGGTGGATCTGAAAGAGCAATCTACACAATGCGATAAACAACGCACGATTCAGATGTTTAAACCATTTGTTGAGTTGAAAAATGGTTGAATATGCTCTTAAAACCGGATAAAGAATGTGAGAAGACGTTGTGATATCGATTTTCTATCTGAAATAATTACGAATTCATTTATGGCAAGAAAGCCCAAGTTTCATTTGGATTTAGATTTTTGGACTTTCATCTACATATCACAACCT
>JBAVYC010000439.1:0-4161 GCA_049698595.1 Desulfobacterales bacterium
GTCTTAAGATCAAGCTCGGCCTGCTTGCGCTCGGTAATGTCCTGAATCCACCCGGACATCCGGACAGCGTTTCCGTCGCTATCCCAGATGGCCTGGCCACGCGCAAGAAACCACAGGTATTCGCCGGATTTTTTTCGCAGGCGGTATTCGACCTTGTATGCAACACGCTCTTGAAGATGGCGTTCGATCGCAGCCCAGATGCCTTCGACGTCCTCAGGGTGCAGTCGGCTGCGGAAAGAATCTATTTTACCGGGAAACTCCTCAGACGAGTACCCAAGGATTTCCCGGAAACGATCCGAGTAAAAGACGGTGTTCGACAGCAGATCCCAGTCCCAGAGGCCGTCGGTAGAGCCTGCCAGGGCCAAAAGATATCGCTCTTCACTGGTACGCAATGCCTCTTTCGCCCGGCCGTGTCGCGACCGCTGGATGAGCAGCCGAACGATAAGCAAGGTTGCGATGGCGCACAAAGAAGCGAGCCCGATGATATGCCATTGGAATAGTGCCAAAAATGGATCCCCAGGAACGATTGGAAGTGCTGATCGATCTATGTGTTTACAATTAACGGAAGGAGGATGCGCTGTCAAACGGAATCTCATCGGCAAATCGCCGCTGATTTGGATAAACGTCAGCAACTCACCTTTGACCGGTTTTTATTTAGAGGTGGAATTCAAAGGGTATATCAGATCGGTGACGCAATCACGGTATGATTCACATATCGCAATAAATTCAACCTGATGAGATTTCATTTTTTTTACGACAACAGACCGGCAGATTTAAGGTGAACCCAACACATATAAAATACAATCAGGGTATTGGATAGATCTGGTTAGGGTAGGGAACCCTAAAATCTGAGGTGTTGCAAAATTCTATGGTTTTTTATATGGATGATATAGTAAATTGCCGGGCAGCGGGGCAAACGCTGACTATTTCTGCTTACCAAAAATTTTTTCAATAATTTAGTGAGGATGACGCTATGACAATTAAACTCGTAGGTATCGGCGGTATGGGGTTGATGTTAAGTCCATCAGCAAAGCATTTGAAATCCGGAGGCCCCGCGCGGTTCCTTCGCATCCATGATCGCGGCACGAAAGATGACCGGCGTGATAGGTGCCGAGAGGCGTGGAAGGATCATGGTGCCGACATAGTTCAAGACTATGAAGCGCTTCTGGGCGATGGCGAATATGACGGGGTCGTCATTTGTGCCGGTAAAAACGGTGATGACTGCGATATCTTCCGTGCCCTGGTGCCCCTCATGCAGCGAAACAAAAAGGACTCAGCGTTGATTTTGCATCTTTCCACCGTAAGCGCCGGATTTGCCCAGACGGCGCATGAATTCTTGAGCGCTGAGGGCATCGACTACGTAAATTATCCCCTGACCGGCGGGCCATTAGGTGCGGAAAACGGCAATATGCTCATTCTGGCCAGCGGCAGCCAATCTATTTATTCAAGGCTGGAGCCCATGCTGCAAACCATCGGCAATCCCAAATATTTCGGATCCGGCATCACCGCCGGTGCGGAGGTCAAACTGATGGGCCAGCTCATGGTGTTCAACGGCCTATTGGGCATCTGCTCGGCAGCGGCACTTAAAGCGGAATGTTTCCAAGAGGACCTGTCCGGGTCTGAGCAGGCCGAATTTTTCGATTTTCTAAACGGCGGTGCCGGCGGTACCCGTCAGTGGGATGTCGCCATCAGTAAAGGGGTACGGGACAACACCTGGGATCAGGGGTTTATGATCCATCATGCAGTGGTCGATGCGATCTATGCGGCCAAGCTCTGCCATGAACGCGGGCTACCCGCGTTGGCTATAATCCCCATGACCGCCATCGCCCTGGCCTTCGCGTATCTGCTCAAAAAATACGAAGGCGCACCCCTGGCTACCCACGCCATCGTGCGGGAAATGATACAGAAAAATGCATCCGGGCTAGATGATTTCATAACCCGACATATCAGCTATACCGACGTTGATGCGAGCATTAAAAACAGTATTGCGGTCTTGCCTCAACGGGTTAAAGATTCGGTAATGTTGGATATTAATAAGGATAATTTCAGCGCTTAGGCGCTTATAAATCAATTTTTAGGGAGTTGTTTTGGAACCGCTCCCACCAATATGCAGACACCTGTAAATCAGCGACCACCAACAGAGTTGGGGGTATGAGGATGGCCCCTGGAAGAAGCCGGAGCCACCTCTGCTGGGGGCGCCGCTGATTTACTAGCTGCTGCTATAATACGAACCTGATTCTAGTATAAACTACACCAACTCTCTCTTCCCATATCTCGGCCCCTTTACGACTGCTTGCGCAACCTTAAGCTTCTATTTTTTTGCCCATCGTTTACTGAATTCAGAAATGGCATTTAAAATATCTAACCTATTAGTTATCTGAGTCTATAAAAATAGCAGATCAATAATTACGCTTGGCCAGCTTGGCCATCTTGTTGATGCAACTTAGGGGTGCAGTACAAGAAACGGGCGGACGCTATCATAAATATTTTTCTATTGACAAATAACCGGAATAAGATTAATACTGCTTTGAGCCTGTATATTTTGCTGATAATCTTTGCTTGTCCTCAAAGTATAGTCTTGGCATTCACGCCTAGTGCGCATAAATTGCCTTGGTAGGGCTTGAGGATGCTCTGACTAAAAAGGCAGGTTCGGAATTGACTCTGCCTTTTTTAATTTTCATCGCCTGCGAACACTTAAATCATGCGGCTTTCTCTCTTTTTTAGATAATTTACTTCAGGCCTCGTAAACCTGGCGTTCATCCTCTTTACTGCATGAGTACCTGATTTTTTTCATATATAGGTTTTCAGAAAATGTCTATGCAAGGGGATAAGGAGTTTCCTTGAGAAAGACATACCGTTTGAAAGACTATAGCAACTAAAAAGGCATCGCCGCTAAGGGGAAGATAAAATGCTTCAAAGATATGACATTTCCATGAACAATGACACCAATCGAATTTCAATTAAAGAATTTGCAGCCATCGGGCGAAAACCACGCAAAAGTGAATTTTACAATTTCACCCTGGAAAATTTTTCGCTGATTCATGAGGTCTCCTACGATGTTGACAAAATCCATGCTGCTATTCAAGAGGGCGCCGAAGCATTAATTGCAGAGCTTCGGACCGATGATTTTTTCCCGATTGACCCCTGTTCGAAGGTTATCGCCGAAAAAGTGACCGGCTTATTCGATAGCAACACGGAACCGGTTTCTGAAGTGTTCTTTGACGATCGAACTCTTCTTTCCACTTACAGCGAAGCATAAGATACCGGGCAAAATCTATTTTCTTCCCGCCAAATTGAAGGGTTAACCCCAATAATTGCGGATTATTATCTAATCTTTGGCATGTTGTTTATGCAACTAAGGGGTTAACCCAATCTGAGTGATCCATTTAAAAAATCAATAATTCGCTTGCTATTGGCTTGAAGAATGGTTATGTTCTATTCAATCAATCAAGTCCCGCCGGGTACAACCGGGACGGTTTCTTTCTGAAGGAACAATCCATTCGTCACAGTGGCATCCTCCAGTTTGCAACGTTGAAAATTTTTAGAAAGGAGAATGTTATTATGACCAATGGAACTGTTAAGTGGTTTAATGACCGCAAAGGGTTCGGATTCATTGAGCAGGAAGACGGACCGGATGTGTTTGTGCATCATTCAGCAATCAACTCGTCAGGTTTCAAATCTCTCAATGAGGGTGACCGGGTTTCCTTTGACATAGAGCAAGGACAAAAAGGTCCTGCCGCTGCAAATGTCAGTGTGGTTTAACTTTCGTTTCCGAGTAAAAAGGGGCACTCTTCGAATAATGAGGGGTGCCTTTTTTTTTCATCACCATCAATAATAAGGGCCTGCGAGGTGACAATATGTCAAAATCACATTATTCATTTAAAAAGCGCAAAAAAGAATTAGATAGGAAGTTAAAGCAAGAGCAAAAAAGACAACGCAAATTAGACAAAGATTCAATAGAGCCGGAAGAGACTTTAGACGGCGATCAGGATGAGGTTAAAAATCCGCTGACATAAAAACGTGAATTTATTTTTCCGAATGCGATAGGGGGGAATGATGTATCATGCTATACAAGAAGCAGTTCGGGGCAGTTTATCGATGATTTTGTATATCTTGAACACGGTGTTCTGGTGCATCCCTTTGTTTGTGTTGGCCGATGCC
>JBAVYC010000440.1:0-10283 GCA_049698595.1 Desulfobacterales bacterium
ATGTAAAAGACAAAGGCATTGTCACGGTGACCGGCTGTTGTCATCCCGGAATATTGTCCTTGTTTTCATACGCCCGCAAAAATTTCAAAGGCTACAAGCCTTACGGCTGTTACGGGGGACTGCATATCACCCTGTTTGAAACCTGGGATCCCAAATTTGACGATATCATAAAAGGGGTCAAGGCTTTTAAAATCCAGAAATTGGCATGCAACCATTGCACCGGCTGGATTTGGGCCGAAAAGGCCGCCGCCGCCGGTGTACCCGTGGTCAAAGGAACCAACAAGTATAAAAGCTATAAAAGACAGTCGACGGTGGCCACAGCCAGCAATGCCTTTTTGACAAACGGAGATACGATTGTATTCTGATCGTCGTAGATCAAAATTGGCGGCCATCTAACATCAAGGGAAAAGAAGGCCCTTCGAATTGCTTCTTTTCCCTCCTTTGCTGAACGGAGGACGGGGATAATGAATGTATCCATAGACTCAGAAAAAAATTATAATTACCTTTTTGGTGCGATTAATCTGGCCGTTGTTTTTTGTATCGTCTGGCTGCTGTGGTATGTGTTCATGCATCCGAACGCGGTGATGAAGCTCTACACGCCGATGTACGGGTTTTCACTGATTGTTGTTTTTCTGTCCGCCATCGTGTTGCTGAACCACGTTGCCGGCTACTACCCCTTTCCCCAGCACTCATCAGAGGGGTTCGGGCTTTTTCTGAGAGGGATCATCCTGACAGCCGTTGCCATTCTTCTGATGCTGGTTTTGGTTTATGGTTTTTTTTGGGGATTTATCGGCAAGTTCGGAATTGCCTATTTCAGCCCCAAATCCATCATCGCATCCGGCGGGACTGGTGCAGAGCTCTTTGTGGCCCGCGAAAATGCGTCCACCGCTATCGTTTATTTCTCCACGGCATTTCTGTGGCTGGCCATCTTCTGGCGGGTCGGGTTCAACCGCTGGCCCTGGCAGAATGACTCACGGGGCGTCCTGGCATGCTCCAGACTATTTGCCATTCTCTTTTTTGTCAGCATCGCCTATGCAGTTTTGTTTCATCCCCACGTTTGTTATCTATTCTATCCGGCCCAATCGAAGGCCGGTGTGGAACCCTGGTGGGCCGAGTTTGCCGGAACCGGCAGCGCATTTTTCAGCCTGGGACTGGTACTGTGCACTCTGTTCTGGATTATTTCCTCTGATCTGCTCTGGGAGGGATATCCCTGGAAGTTATTGGAAAAAGACGGCCAGGGAACGTTTCTGAAAGGTGTGGTCGCCTTTTTCGGCACGATTGCCATGGGAATAATCCTTCTTTTTATTTTATTTAAGGTCATGAATTACTTCTGGGATGAAGCCTTTATGGGGGGGCAGTACACTGACGGCCCAAATTTTCGCTATATTCATGCCGGCGAGATTGGGGGATTTTTTATTTTGTCGGCGTTTATCTTGAAAAATTATTTTAACAATTTCCCCAATTTTGGCGGGATGTGGTCCCGCGCCATCCTGCGCACCGTCATCAGCCTGATCGGTGGGTTGCTTATTTACCTGTTTTACTTTTCAGCGGCCGCCACCTTTTTTCTAGGCAAAGTGCCTGGATTTGCTCAACCCGATGACACGCCGTTGGTGTGGACCATTCTTTTTCTGAGTGTCATCATGATTCAACACGATTTTTTTGAAGGTTGGCCCTTGAGGAGGACAGCAGGTATTCAATCGGACGCAGAAAAAATCCCGGGTGATATGGCCGGCGACACGGTATAGGCAATTCATGGTGGATATCAGCAAAAGAACGTTCTGCCGCAAGTATTTTTTCCAACAGGCAGCAAAAATTGTTGCCGGGTTCAACGCCGGCGTTCGAGAAGCTAAGGAAAAGGAAGCCTTTGAGGATTTTTTTGAATCCTATGATTCCAGTTATGCACTGACCCTGGCGTACCCGGATGAAATTATGATTGAAACTGCCCGTCAATGTGGTATCGAGACCGAAGGACGCGGTAAAAAAGAGATTGTAAAAGAACTCCTGCAAAAGAAAGGGGGCTACGATTAAAGACAGCGAGACTTTTTTCCGCAACAAGATCGACAATATGCTGGTAACCGCCTCATGGGTTGAACGTGTCAAACATCTGACCGGGCTAACAGCCGTCAGCCAGATATGGGGCCAAAAGCCGGCGTGGTACTTCTGGATAAACAATATGTCCGGTGCCTATTCACTCCAATTGGAAAATTCGGCAACCGAAAAAAGAGACGATCTAAATTGGCATAACGGAAATTTTTCTATTAAATATTATCCTCACCCCCAGGAAGAAGTCTTTACGACCTTTTCGTTTCAGGAACAGTGTTTTGCCAACAGCGAGTATTTTGACCGCACCCAGACACCCCGCCTTGAAGATAAAGAAAAGATACCCGCAACGCTTTTTAATGTGGCTACCATGGAGTACTCGACGGGTCCCGATGATGATGCTCCGGCAATTCTCAGCCTGACGAGTCTCGATGCCCTGCGGATGTCATGGAAACAGGAAACAGTTCAGAAGTATTCGATGTTTGCGGAAGAAAAAATATTCAAACACGGTGACACCGACAGAAATGTTCCGGGATGGGAATTGGGTCTTGCGATGTTTGATCGATTGCTCTCGCTGTATTCTTTCTACAGCAAGGCAAAACCGCTCAGGGTGGTAATAACCCGTTCAGCCGGCTTTGAATATGTTTGCGACCCAACCCATGGCTGGCAGTGTGAGGATTCATCAGATCTAAATATGTATTCACTCAATGTGTTTTTTGTTCCAGAAACCCAAAAGGTTGATCGCTCCGTCGAAGACATGCTGGATCGACGTTGCTTCGGTGAAGGTCAGGAGCTCCTCTATGACCGCGAATTTCTGTGTGGCCATCTCCATAGCACGACCGATCAATTCCCAAAACCGGTTTTTTTAAACGAGCTGTGGTGGTCCCTGGCGGAGTCCGACTATAAATCGGAACTGGCATCCACATGTGGATGTGCATGAAACAGAAGTCTTGATGAACAGAATTGCCATTCCAGTATTTAAATCAAGGATTTCACCCGTCTTTGACTCCTGCAGCCGGGTCTTGCTGGTAGATCTGGAGCATAACAGAGAGATTAATAGAGCAGAAATCACCTTTAAAGATTTATCCGTGTGGAAACGATTGAGTATGCTCACCAGATTGGGGGTGACAAACGTCATTTGCGCGGGTATCAGCCAATCTTTTCATGATCAACTGACAGCCGCCAAAATCTCACCGATTTCAGGAATCGTCGGAGAAGTTGGCGAAGTGCTTTCCGCTTTCAGGTGCGACGGGCTCAACGATCCCCGTTTCTTTATGCCGGGCTACAAGCCGCCCTCCTGAACTAAAGAACCAGACAATCGGCCACCAGTTCCCACAAATATTTAACTTCGAGATCCTCCATCCCGTATTCTTTTTTAATGTTGTTAAACTGACCATGACAGCTGTGGCAGGGAACAACGAGCATATTTGCACCGCTGGCCTTGATCTGATCCATCTTTTTTCTGGCGTAAAAAATGCGCTCTTTGTCGTAGCCGGTTACCAGTGCGCCGCCGCCGCCGCCGCAACAGATTTGATCCATGCAGGTGGGATAGAGGTCCACCCAGTTTTCCATGCACTGATCCAGAATCCAGCGCGGTTCTTCAAAAAACCCATGCCCAAAGCGCCTCTGAGCTTTGCGGCCGTAGTTGCAGGGATCGTGATAGGTTGCCGGTCCTTGAAATCTGGATCGGTCCAGTTTAATGCGGCCTTCCTTTATGTACTGCACAAGCAAATCAAAAACCGTTATAAATCCGAATTTTTCAAACGCTTGGGGGAAATGTTTTTCGAGACCCGACCGGGTCGCCAGATAAGCATGGCCTCATTCGGGCCACAGAAGGTTCTTGACTTCCAGTTGTTGCATCTGTTCGTAGATCCGCCCGGTCATGACTTTCATGGCTGCGTCATCGCCGGTGAAGTATCCCCAGCTCGTCCCCTCCCAGTTTTCAGATGCGACCGTCCATTCCTCACCGGCGGCGTGAAATATCTTCCACCAGTGTTTGAGATCTTCCGTATGCGTATTGACCAGCTTGTTGTGAATGGTCGTCAGAATGTTGACCCCGCTTTTGTCAATTGGCACCTGAAAGCCCTCAAATCCGGGTTCTTCCGCAATTTCTGCGGCAACATCTTCCAGAATAAATACATAATCTTCTTTGGGCAATCGCAGGTTGTTGCCGGTTTCCAGGGCGGCTGTAAGTCCTTTATGTAGAATCCCCGGAACCTTTTCGCGTTCACGCAAGGCACGGATGTTGCGCACGGCATCGGCAATATCGATTTCCATCGGGCAAACATTTTCACATTTAGCGCACATGGTGCAGATCCAGGGCCAACGGGATTCCAATATCGCATCCTCGAGCCCTAGCGAGATCATGCGGATCAGTTTTCGCGGATCAAATCCGTCGATACCTGAAGCCGGACACGAGCTGGCGCACAAACCACAGGTAATGCAATAGTCCTGCGAGTACGGCCAGTTTTTAAACCTGGCATGATCCAATCGGGTTAAATCAATAACTTTAGATGAATTGGGCATGTGTTCTTACCTCCCTATTATTTTCCAGACTTCAACCTGATCGGCCCCATATCCAGAAGCTGTTTTTCAAATTCCACCAGGGTCTTGGCAAATTCAACCCCCATGTTGGACGCCAGGGTCTTTTTGACGATTCGGCCGTCTTCCAGTCCGATGGATCTAAAATGCGCCAAGATCTGCTCAACCCGTTGCTGAGCATATCTGGGACCCACCTCCGAATGACAGTTCCCCTCGTGGCAGGTTAAAATCATAACACCATCGGCATTGTTCTTAAATGCTGATAAAATATGACTTAAAGATACGCTGCCGCCGCACGGCACTTCAACAGTCTGAAACCCGGGCGGCAACTTTTCCCCCATACAAACTGCCAGCTGGGCGGCGCCGGCGGCCGAACGGTTGCAGCAAAAAGCCGTGATGTTTGGTATAAAAGATTCTCTTGTCGACGGTATGGGCTCAGCGGCAGGTTCCACAGAACCGCTTGCCTTGGGTTGATCCATGAAGTTGATGGCACCCCGTGGACACTCCGCCGAACAGATACCACATCCTTCACATGCTGCCGGTGCGATCGACACGCGGGTATTGACCTGGATCGCTCTGTAAGGACAGAGGCGATAGCAGGTCAGGCAGCGTACACATTTTCCGTTTTCGATTTGGGCCTTGTCCGCAGTCTGGTCTGCAGGTTGTTTTGCGATGTTACGAAGCGCCAGCACCGCATTGTCGGCATCAGCAAACTGATCGGGCAGCGATTGCACGCTTCTGGCCGAACCGGCAACCAGTATCCCCTTGCGATTTGTAAGAACCGTCAAACGGTGAACATTGTCACCCTGGACAAATCCGTTTAGATCTTCTTCGAGTTCAAAAATGCGGGCCAGATCGGCCGCGTATTCAGAAGGTACAATCTTTTCATCGACGATCGTCAAATCCGCGGGCAGCTTTAATAAATTGCCGGTAATCTCATCGGTGAATTCAATACAGACGCTGCCGTCCCCAATCTGAAAAATATCCGGCCGGGTCTGGTTGAATTTAATGTAAACAACTCCGGCGTCCTTGGTATCCCGGTACAATTTTTCCAGACCGTTTGCCGCCACTTTCAGATTCCCGGTCAGAATATACATCTTCAGCATGTATTCCGCCTGCAGCTTTAGACAGGCCTGCATGATCTCTTCAAGGATAACAGGATTGCTTTCCGCATCCAGCCCCACGAGAAACGCAACGGTCTTTATCCCGGAAAATAATCTATCATCTTCGGATATTTCAGGCAGCAATTCTTTAAGCTCGGAAAGTGCCATGACCCTATCCGTCCGGGTTAAGCCATAGGAGGAAAAATTCGCTATACGCTTTTCATCTTCGGCAATAATAATCTGATCCACCGTCGCTGTACTTATTTCGCCCTTGTGCGCAAGGACCACTTTAAAATCACCCACGGCACCCCGGCAGGAATGTACTCTTGTCTGCGTAAATATCTTGGCCCATTCCTCCGCCGTGTCTTTTGAATCGGGTGTCTTCGACAAACCGAAACCTGCCCCAGTCGACGCAACGATCAGATCCGACTCCTGAGCCGGAATGTCTTCCGCAATACGACGCGCACACGCCCCGTTTCCGATCAGCAATGTTTTTCCAGTCAAGGGTGCCACCTATAATTACACTTCTAAATATTTCAGTATTTTCAGTGAAGTCTCACCGGCGCTGGCAATGCTTTCAGCAATACTCATCGGCCCGCCAACCGTGCCGGCACTAAAAACCCCGGTATCGGACGCTTTCCCGTTGGTTTCTGAAGGGAGAACAAAACCGTTGTCTGCCCATTTTAAATTCAGCTGCCGGGCTAATTCCAGATTTTCTTTGCAAGGCTGCAAACCGACGGAAAGCACGACACAGTCAAAGATCTCTTCAATTGTCTCGTGGGTTTCGGCGGTAATATAGGTAACCCGCAACTGCCCCTCCGGGGTCTCAAAGATATCTCCGGGAATGGCCCTTATCATCCGCACTTCCTCTTGAACTTGTCGGTAAAAAGGAACAAAATCCCGGCCGAAGGTTTGCACATCGATGTAGAAAAAAGAAATTTCAGATTCCGGTTGTCTGGCGTTAATCAGCCCTGCCATGCGCAAGGCTGATCCGCAGCAAATCTTGGAGCACCACAAATGATTCAGTTTGGCATCCCTGCTGCCGACACACTGGATAAAGGCAATCTTGCGAGCGGGTTGACCATCCGATGGTCTAATGGCCTGCCCTTCCCTGCGCAAAATGTCTTCCAGTTCCACGTTCGTCACAACATTTTTGAAAACCCCATAGCCGTAAGGCTTATCTTTGGGATTAAACGTCGCAAAGCCTGTGGCCAAAACAATGGCATCGGCCTCGCAGACTACCCGATCCGCCCGGGCATCGAGTGCAATGGCCTTCTCCGGGCAGGCCTCCTGGCATCGACGACAGGATTGATCCGCCAGATACAGGCATTCTTTTTCATTAATGCTAAAGAAAGGGGAATGGTTGCGGGAGACGCCCTGGATGATGGCACCTTCTTGCGGACACTGATGTAAACAGACTCCACAGGCGGTGCATTTTTGGGCATTGATATATTTGGGCTTCTGATTCAGGCCGATTGCATAGCGCTCGTTTTTTGAAATACTTTCGATCCGGCTACCGGTTAAAATCCTGATTCCGGAATTTCGCACCGTCCGATCCAGTTTTTCTTCCACCACACAGGCGCCGCACTTTACACATTTGTCTGTGGCCTTGCACGCTAACCGAATGGCGTGTCCACCGGCAAAATCAGATTTTTCTATAATCTCAACAGAAATACCAGATTGTGCCAACTCCAGGGCGGCCGAAAGGCCGGCCACGCCACTGCCGATAACCATCACAGTTTTGTCCGTCATGTTATGTGGGAATCTCCTTAGTATTTAAGGGCTCTTATCCTGTGATTAAAAAACCGTCACCCCGCTATCAGGGCATTTCACGATTCGAAAAATGAATTCGCACTTTAGCTCATTTTGCTGAATAATTCAATCCTCGATTATATTTTTTCTATGAAAACAAATCAAATATGTCTTGGTAAGAATTGCTTTGTTAACTCCTTCGGTTAGCTGAAACAAATAATCCCTTAATCAAGAATCCACCCTCCCCTTCAACTCTTTCCCGCATTTAAAAAACGGCATTTTTTTTTAGGAGCCACCTTGACTCTTTCCCCAGTTTTCGGATTCCTCCCGGCATACGCTCTGTATTTCTTGACATAAAAGAAACACCGAAGATTCAAAGATCGATAATTGGGGGGGGGGGGGTGGCCCCGTTGCAGATGCTGCTTAGGATTTCAAAAAAGGTCAGCCAGTTTCTATGGCTGGCTTTTATTTTGAGGGTTAGTTGATGCTTTGCTTGGACTGGTCATTCACAAACCTTCCTGAAATTGCAATCTGCCCGAACCTTTTCATCCTCCACTTTCTGAAATGCATCCTCATCCTTTGCACATTTTCGCCCACATCAACCAGCAATGATAGCATATCACCGATACTCACTGCTATATAGGTTTTCTCCTTTCTCTATTGAATTCCCCAGATCATTGCCGAATTGAGACTACTGAGAAGAGAAAAACCCCAGAGAAAAACGCTCCGCTGTCACAAGTGAATTCCACAGGGCAGGCCAAAGTAATTGGCGACAGGATTCTTGAAAAGAAACGCAACCGGGAGTTTGAACTCAGCCGAAGCGATCGGTTAAGATACCGCACACGTTATTTTACGGATTCCGGAGTCATCTGTTTCAAAGACGTGTATGCGCTTCAAACATCATTTAGTAGCAATTTCAGGTCGACTTTATCTTGGTCGCGATTCGAAAGCTTTTTTGATCGTATAAGGTTTTGGCGATCAATAAAATTGATAGTTTGTTTACCGTAAGGTCCTTGGATTCGACGCTTCCAGATATCAGCAAAATCCAAACCTTTTATCGATGTGATAATATCGATTCTAACCGGTTCGTAGCCAAGTTGGATAATATTTCCCTGGGTCGAGAAATCTTCAACTGCAAGATTTAGGGATCCAAAACCAAACTCATCCAAAGCAATCAATAGTCTCTTTGCATTATCGGTTGTCGGCTCGATTAATATATCCATATCCTTTGTATAGCGCGGCCGGGCATGAAACGCTAATGCAAAGGCACCGATTACGCAATACCTCACATTATGCTTGTTTAATAATTCTAAAAACTCTTCGTAATCGTTTTCCGTCTTCACGATATTTCAGACCATGTAATTTAAAATATTGTTCACGCAAGATTTGAACACTTTCAACCCTTTCCGTACTTGAAAGACTCAAATAATACTCATCATCAAAATCCTGCGCTTCTTCAAATGACTTGGCTCGGTTAACCCAAATTTTTTTCATGGTGCAATAATATCATCAAGGTATTGGAAATGCAATATATCCCTCTGTGCTTCATTTTTTACACTAAAAAAGGTCGCCAGATTATCTGACGACCAGTTATTTTTGATGACGTCTCCAAGGGTACCTGTAGAGTATCATTGTTTGTCAGAAACGATCACCTTGAGTTGGAAAGGTTTTGAACCTCCCCTACCCTATTCTGATTGAATTTACAATGATTTCAATTGAAAAAGACTCGTCAAATGCATCAGTTCCATGGCATATTGTGTCAAACTGAAACTTATGATGTCAAAGAGATGGCCAGCGGCATATATCTGCAAGGCATTAAAAATGTAACCTCTGCTGACCATCGATTGAAATCTATCTAAATATAGCAACCCCCCGTATGTCTTAAAACGCTTATTTTACCACCAAAATGACTGCTATAAGCCTGATAATCGACCTGTTTTTTGACTCTTTTTGCGAATTATCAATCACTTACCGTGGCCCGACCCCCCGATGCAAATTACAAAAGGCAGAACCTGATGGAGGATTCTGCCGTTTTTTGAAAACATTCTTATGGGATTACCTTATCTTAGCTCTTAAACGAAACGCTTCATTCTCCTTTCGTTATTCATCGGACCGGCCCTTACAGGATTGGCAGTATTTTCTCGGGGTGCCCCTCCCGATCCAGTGAAAGGCCATTACGTGTCTCTGACTGCATTTAGGACAAATGCATTCCACCTTCATTTTGGAATTGTAACTTTTATCATCGAATTCAACCCTGTCTAATTCTTCAGAGAAAGAAAGACGAGCCATCTTATCGGGATTATCGAAGTTATTTGCTGGAGATATTTGAAATTTAGCCATTGGTCTTCTCCGTATTCGGATATTTGGGACATTTGGTTTCACCCGACCCCGGTTAATCGCTCCTGTTCCTCCTGCTTGGTTTTGCATTGGATACACCGTCTTGCAACCGGTCGGGCTTTGAGTCGTTCAATGGCAATGTCTTTGCCGCAGTCATCACAGATGCCATAGACGCCCTCTTGGATGTCTACCAGCGAAGCACGAATCTTTTTGATAAGGACACTTTCTCTATCCCGCATGCGAAGCGTGTGGCCGCGTTCAGAATCTAAAACCGCTCGATCTAAAGGATCCGATAGATGATCTGCGCCATCTATTAGACCCACCACCGTATTACCCGCTCTGCCCAGCAGTTCATCGAGCCATTGGGTGAGTAAGTCTTTAAAAAAGTCGAGCTCTTTCTGTTCCATCTTTGCTCATTAGGCTCAATCTAGTGGCCTTATTGATAGATTGTGTTTGATCTTGCTTTCAGCTAACCTTTAATCCCAGAAGTAATCATCCGTCTCATCAAAG
>JBAVYC010000441.1:0-5135 GCA_049698595.1 Desulfobacterales bacterium
TTCGATGTTCAACGTTGGACGTTCGACGTTCGTCTATAAAAAATAACCCTGGACGGCATAAACATAACCCATGAATGCTCACAAAAAAATCATTTTTGCTGTTGCAATCCAAGACTAATACTGTATATACATCTATAACAATGATCTTATAGACAACAAATCATTAATTGGACGGGAGGAATGAAAATGGAGTCAAGGAACCTATTTGAAAGGCTGGTGGATGTGAGCCCGGGGATGGAAATCTGGTGGGACTCGTCGCCGGTTATTTTTGACAACTGGTGTAAAAAGATGCTGGCGAAAGCCGGCGGCCAGGACCGCGAAGAGCTCAGCCGGCAGTTTGCCCGGATGTACGACGAGAATAATCCGAAAGCGCAGCTTTTCAGGGGCGTGACCACCAATCCGCCTTTATCGTTGCAGGCAATTCAGGACGACCCGCCGTACTGGGAAAAAGTGGCCCGGGATATCCTGACAGACAATTCGGACCTCGATAAGGAGGGGCTGTTTTGGGAGCTATATAAACGGGTGGTAAAGCGTGGCTCCGATATGTATCTGCCGCTTTTTGAAGCCAGCGGTTACAAAGAAGGCTATCTTTCAGGGCAGGTCGACCCGCGCAGTGTTTTTGACCGCGAGGCCATGACCCGGCAGGCTGAAGAACTGGCCGCCATCAATCCCAATGTGATGATCAAGGTTCCCGGCACAAAAGAAGGTTACGAGGTCATCGAGCATCTGACAGCCAAAGGAATTGCGACCAACAATACGCTGACGTTTATTCTGCCGCAACTGGTAGATTGTGCCCAGAGCGTCAAACGTGGTCTCGAAAAAGCAAAAGAAAACGGTGTCGATCTAAGCAAATGGCGTTCGGTGATTACCCACATGGAATCCAGATATGGTGATCTGGGCGGCTTAAGGGATTTTGCCAAGGAGAAGGCCATTGAGCTTTCCGACGGCGAGGTGCGGCTGGCGGAATTGGCGATATTCAAAAAGGCTTATAAATATCTGATAGACCATAATCTGCCCAGCAAAATGCTATCCTGTTCGCTGCGGATCGGACCCACCGTGGATGGCCATAATCGGATCTGGCACCTGGAGGAGAAGACCGGTGCGTCCATCGTGGTAACCTGTCCGCCGGGCTATATCGATCAAGTGCTGTTTTTAGAAGATGTCGATCAGATTCAATTAGAAAAGGATCGCATTCTGGAAGAAATTCCCAAAGGCGTGATGGATAAGCTGATGCAGGTTCCTTATTTTGAGCGGGCCTACTCGGAAGACGGCTACAGCCGGGATGAATACAACACCCATCCGGCCCTGGAGCGCACAGCGTCACAATTTTCAAAGGCCACCAATGAAATGGTGGATTTCGCCGGAAAGTGTCTTGAAGGGCATCGTTTAAAATAATGTTGTCCGGTTGGCGCTTAGCAACTATTTGATGGGCAATCCGTAGTTAAAAAGAGTCCCCTTTCTGAAAGGAAAATAAAATGATTGTTGGTGTGTTAAAAGAAATCAAGGCCGAAGAAAATCGCGTGTGTATGAGCCCGGGGGGAGTTGAATTCATGCGGCAGCTTGGACACCGGATTCTGGTCGAGAAAAATGCCGGTAAAGCCAGCGGATTCAGCAACGCCAACTATATAAAAGCCGGGGCCGAGATCGTTGATTCTCCCGCTGATATTTTTAAACGAGCCAAGATAATCATGCGTGTCAAAGAACCCCAGCCTTTTGAATTTAAGCTGATTCGTAAAGGCCAGATATATTTTTCCTATCTGCATCTGGCGGCATCCGAGGAATTAACTCACGCGCTGATTAAAAGCAAGGCTGTTTGGATTGCCTATGAAACCATCCAAAAGACTGACGGAACATTGCCCTTGTTGACACCGATGAGCGAAGTGGCCGGTCCTATGGCAATTCATGAGGGCGCCAAATACCTGGAGATGGCCCAGGGCGGCCAAGGGGTTTTGCTGGGTGGGGTGCCCGGCGTCGATCCGGCCACCGTGGTGATTATCGGCGGGGGTGCGGTGGGCATCAATGCCGCTAAAATTGCCGGCGGTATGGGCGCCAAGGTCTACATCCTGGATATCGATTTGGATCGGTTGCGCTATTTGAGCGATGTCATGCCGGCCCAGTGTGTCACCCTGATGTCCAGTCCGGCTGCCATCCGGGCGATCCTGCCCAATGCGGACCTTGTTGTGGGCGCCGCGCTGGTTCCGGGCAGCAAGGCCCCGACCTTGGTAACCCGGGATATGCTCGGCACAATGAAAAAAGGTGCGGTGCTGGTCGATGTTTCCATAGATCAGGGCGGATGTTTTGAAACTTCCAGAGAGACGACCCATGGCGATCCGACCTATGAAATAGACGGCATCGTTCATTATGCCGTCAGCAATATGCCGGGCGCCTTGCCCAGGACTTCTACCCTGGCCCTGAATAATGCCACCTTGCCGTATATCGCGGAGATAGCAAGTAAAGGCTGGAAAAAGGCGATGCGTGAAAATCCTGAAATTAGGGGCGGAGCCAATGTGGTCGCCGGCAAAGTGACTTACAAGGGAGTTGCCGAGACCTTTGGCCTTAAATATGAACCGATCAATAGGTTGCTGTAGACAGATATCTTCAAAGTTCATTTTATCTTTTAAAAGAAAGGAGAACATCATGATTGTTGGTGTTTTAAAAGAAATCAAGGCGGAAGAAAACCGTGTGTGCATGACGCCAGCCGGGGTGGAAATCATGGGACAAAACGGTCATACGGTCCTGGTGGAGAAAAATGCCGGGATAGGCAGCGGGTTTAACAACAAGGCCTATGAGACCGCCGGCGCTGAAATAGTGGCTACCCCCCAAGAAATATTTAAGCGTGCCAAAATGGTCATGCATGTCAAAGAACCGTTGCCGGCCGAATATGATCTCATCCGCAAGGATCAGATTGTCTTTACCTATCTGCATCTGGCAGCGGCGGAAGACCTAACCAAGGTCCTCATTAAAAGCGGATCGATCAGTATAGCCTATGAAACGATTCAAAAAGAAGATCGCTCGCTGCCGCTGCTCACTCCTATGAGTGAAGTCGCCGGCCGGATGGCAATTCAGCAGGGCGCCAAGTATCTGGAAATGGCCCAGGGCGGTCACGGCATCCTGCTTGGCGGCGTGCCCGGTGTAGATCCGGGAACGGTGGTCATTATCGGCGGAGGCATTGTCGGTATCAATGCCGCCAAAATGGCTTGCGGGTTGGGTGCCAAAGTCTATATCCTCGATATGAATCTGGAGCGGCTACGCTATCTGAGCGATGTAATGCCTGCCAATTGTTTTTTACTGATGTCCAAACCGACAACCGTTCGCCGGCTTATCAAGGAGGCCGATGTCGTCGTCGGCGCCGTGCTGATCCCGGGAGCAAAAGCGCCCAAGCTGTTGACACGGGAAATGCTGAAAACCATGAAAAAAGGGGCCGTCTTGGTGGATGTCGCGATAGATCAGGGCGGATGTTTTGAGACCTCCAAAGCGACCACGCACAGCAATCCCATATACAAGGTTGACGGCGTAGTGCACTATTGTGTCGCCAACATGCCGGGGGCGGTACCCAAAACATCTACCCTTGCATTAACAAATGCCACGCTGCCCTATGCAGCGGAAATTGCGAACAAAGGCTGGAAAAAAGCCATGCAGCAAAATCCTGAAATCAAGCAGGGGGCCAACGTTGTAAAAGGCAAAGTGACTTATAAGGGCGTCGCGGATGCGTTCGGCTTAAAGTTTACATCCATTGAGAGTTTATTGAAAAAGTAGGATCGTGGCAATGAAGCCGCATTTTAATTCCAGATATCGTTGATTGGTTGATTAGTTGATTGGTTAAGTGGTTGTAAATATGGATTTATCCAATATTAGCAAAAAATAATTGGACACTTCACGTTTCAACAATCGTAACATTATGAAATTATGACTATAATTTACCTAATCAACCATTCAACCAGTAAACTATTAAACGAGGTCTGGACTCATGCAAACTGTAAATATTTTTATTCAAATTTAAAATAATCATAAGGAGTGAAAAATGAAAAAAGAACTTAAGGACTGGATCGTTCCCTGGCTTTATACATCAAGAGAGTACAATGTCGGTATTTTGGATACGGCCATGGAAAACCCCGGTACGGCCCGCCTGATGCTCAATGAGAACCCCATCCCACCGTCGGAAAAGGTGATTGAGGCGGTGGCCGACTGCCTTCGACACGGCAACTGGTATCCGGACAGTTTTTTACGGCTGAGAACCAAAATCGGTAAAATGTACGGTCTGGGCCCGGACAATGTCGCCCTGGCCAACGGATCATCGGATACCATCGACACCATGATGCGCGTATTTCTGCAACCGGGAGATGAGTTCTTGCTGTCCACACCGACCTTTGAGCTCTTTCCGACCCGGGCCGATCTTTGCAATGCAAAGGTCGTTCAGGTCCCGGTCAGGGAAGATAATCTGAATTACGATGTCGATGGAATGCTCAATGCCATCAATGACCGCACCAAACTGATCCTGATCATCAATCCCAACAACCCCACCGGTGTCTTTATCGACGATGCGGACCTTAATCGGTTTTGCGAAACGGGTGTTCCCCTCTGTGTGGATGAAGCCTACCTGGATTACAATCCGGACCAGCCTTCCAAAGCGTCCCTGTTCGAAAAATATCCGCAGGTGTTTCTGTCGGTTACCTTCTCCAAAGCCTATGGATTTGCCGGTGTCCGATTCGGATTTGTACTGGGCACTGAAGAGATGATTGCGGCTTTCAATCGGATGTTTCTGCCCTGGAACGTGAGCCGGATGTCTGCGGCGGCCGCCGAAGCCATCATCGACAATCCGGAAGAGGTCAAAGCGAAGGTCGAGCACAATAACCGCTGGATGGCCATTTTTACCGAAGAACTTAAAAATTTGGGACTTAAACCGTATCCGGCCAATGGCAATTACATGCTGATCGACGGCACCATGACCGGCAAAACTACCGCGGAGATCCTCCAGGCCGCCCTTGACGAAAACATTTATCTGAAAAAAATCGGTGAAATTCACGGCAAGACCGGATATTTCAGGGTAACGCCCGGAACCGATGAGGAAAACGAAAGATTCATGAAATTTATCAGATCGTATTTTGGGTAGCACCCCAATTGAGCGATACTCAATT
>JBAVYC010000442.1:0-1505 GCA_049698595.1 Desulfobacterales bacterium
CACGTGCAGTGCTGTATTACCTTGCAGTTTGCAAGCTGATGATTAGTTGCGCAGATGTTGCCTGAAAGTTGGGAATCAGTCCAGCAACGGTAAGCCGAGGCGCAAGTCGAGGAACGAGCTTGCCGGAGCTAAAGCAGATACAAAAAGAATTGACGGAAGTTTGAAAAAGATCGTTTAAAATGTCGCAGCTTAGAGGGTTGTAAAAATGTAAATATATAACGGACGTCCCTCTATTTCCCCAAAAGGATAGACTTAACTTCAAACTTAAATCTACAGACTTGGGTTAGCATTGTTTACTCTGACCGGTTTATTAAAAAGCGTGGTTTGACTGTAAAATCTACGCTTTTCAAATTTGCTTGGTTATAAAAGAGATTGGAGTTGTAGAATCTGGAATGAAACCTTTGATTTTTCCAACATCTGTCAATTTTCTTGGGAGTCGAAATTATAGGGATTAAATTTATGTATCTGAAATTGTGGGATTTTTCATGTAGTCTCAATTAAATCTGTACTCGGATGATATTTGGTTTTCTGGTATGTAATCTTTATCTGAATGGTATTTCAGCTGACCACAAGAAGTGGGACTCTATTTGATACTTTCCAAGTAATCAGGCGGAATTTTTGCACCCATCTTGTTTTATGTTTCGACGTGAATATATTCCATTTTAGTTTTTAAATTTTCGTGTGCCAATGAATCTTTAAGTCATAGTATGATTTTGTTTCTTGTAAAAAGGACGTCAAATGAAAATGAATGTTTGCTGGTTTACAGCGCTCATAGATAAATACAAAAGGAGGCAGCAAATGAAATGGAAAAAGAGAATTTTATTCATTGTCCCCGCAGGTATGCTTTTAATGCTTGGAAGCCTTGCTTTCGCTCAGACCGACAAACCGAACATCCTCGTTATTATGGGTGACGATATTGGCTGGTTCAATACGAGTTCCTACAACCATGGCATGATGGGCTTCCAGACACCCAACATCGATCGAATAGCCAAAGAAGGCGTAATGTTCACAGATGCCTATGGTCAGCAGAGTTGCACAGCTGGTCGCGCCGCTTTCATAACAGGCCAGTCACCCAAACGGACCGGACTATTGAAGATCGGCATGCCCGGAGAGCCCACCGGTCTTCAGAAGCAGGACCCAACCATCGCTGAACTCCTCAAACCTCACGGATACGCCACGGGCCAGTTCGGAAAGAATCATCTCGGCGACCTCGATGAATTCCTGCCCACCAATCACGGCTTCGACGAATTTTTCGGCAACCTTTACCATCTCAACGCCGAGGAGGAACCCGAAGATCCGGATTACCCGAAGAACCCGGAATTCCGCAAGAAATTTGGACCGCGTGGGGTTATCAAGTCAAGTGCCGATGGCAAAATCGAAGATACCGGCCCCCTCACCAGAAAGCGCATGGAAACCATTGATGAAGAGTTTCTAACGGCTACTCTGGATTTTATCGACCGTCAGCACAAGGCTGAAAAACCCTTTTTCGTTTGGTTCAACTCGAC
>JBAVYC010000443.1:0-2631 GCA_049698595.1 Desulfobacterales bacterium
CGAGTTCCCACCCTACATATCCCTCATAATGTATCACTATGGCCTGGGGTGATAAGGGTTGGTTGTTCGTATGGTTTGTTGCCGTCACCATATATGTAGCGTCTACTGCAGCGGATCTGTCATCATCACCATCCAATCCTACAAACCCATCATTTGTTGGCAGAAGCATGGCTACAAATGTTAAAAAATTAATAAAACCCCTCCGCGTACACCTTGAAGTCTAGGTGGTACTTAATATATGATAAAAGTATCACAATTTCATAACGAAAAGATCATAATTCGATTACATTGAAGACGTGGGGAATGAAAGACACAGATGTCATGAAAAGTTGACAATCCTATTATCTCCTGTCAATTCGAGATCTACTGTGGTCGGAATAAATAGCCCGTTGTTTTCTATGTGGAAGGGTGGTATAGAATCAACTGGTTGTAATTACGACGTTTTTTAATCTTTAGATTCCTGGGCTTCGAATCCGTAGGCCGCAGGTTCGAATCCTGCTGGGCGTACCATAAAATCATAGGGCCACAATACATTTTGGATACTCGATTTTTGATGGGAAACAATGATGGGGTGGTGCGAGCAGCTGCTGGTTCTGTCGTAAAGACAATCAGCAACCATCGATTGAAAACTAGCCTGTTAAAAGGTGCAATGAATGAAGCATTTGGTTTTTATTCCAGGTTTTTCGGTATGATTAACCATTCCCTGGATTTCGATAAGCTTGCTGTCGAGTATGAAAAAGAGCTTTCAGATGCTCGCTCTTTGCAATTGTTTATGCCAGGGGGGATTTGTGAAAAAGCTCACCTAAATTTATGGTGTCTTGGTCGTGTATTTGCACCTGAAATATATATCGAGTCAGGTGTATTCATAGGAAGCTCGTTGCATGCGTTCATCAACTCGCCTGAACTAAAAAAGGTAATTGCAATTGACCCTAATCTACGGAAACTAAAAATTCCGAAAAATGATATTCCTGGGGCAGTGCTTGTTAACGATAAAGACTTTTCCGAACTCGAATTAAGCGGAATGGTAGCTAAAACTTTGGTTTACTTCGATGACCACATTAACAGTGCTTCTCGCATTATACAGGCATCAAAAAAAGGAATAAAATTTTTATTGTTCGATGATTCAACGGGTTTTGAAGGCATTTGTCAAAGACTTTACCCCTCAATACCAACAGTCCCAATGATTATGAATTACGAATTGTTGAAACCAAACGATCAGTTGAGCTGGACTTTTAGGCCTACTTCATCAGGAAGTAAATTAAAGCAAATTATAAAACAAATTATTCTACGAAAAAAAATTCATAATAACATCCGTGTGTCTTTGCACATTACCGACGAACTTATTGAAGAGTGTCGCCAAGCCCAAAGCCTCATCAAAAAATGGAAAAAAATTCCAGACTTGGGTAAATATATACCTCAATTATATCCAGAAAAAATGATTGACACGAGTAGGTACTTAATTGAATTGAATTAAACATAGGCTCTACTCAGTTTAAAATCCAAAGGAAACGCAAGCTTAATTCGACCGGAATTGTGTTTTGGCTCCGTAAAACATTAATTTTTAATTCCTTGACGTCACAAAATTGAGATAAAAATGTCTAAAGATATGTCTGTTTACTTCTCCGGAAAAAAATTGTACGGGGATGATTTTACACTTGACCAAATCACAGAATGGTTTAGGGACGAACAAGAGGGGTTTGCAGATTTAGGTGCTAAAGACAGACAAAACTATCGGTATATCCATCATCAGCTGAACATACGTCACGGTTTTGCACATTTTGGTACTCGTCGATTTAGGCACGCTCTCGGATTCGGAAGTGCATATGGAGACGAATTCATGCCTATAATCCGTCAAATTGATTTTATAACGATAATAGATCCATCAGACGCTTTTTCGAAAAACAAAGAAATCAATGGAGTTCCGTGTGAATATCACAAGCCGAATGTTGATGGAAGTATTTCGTTTGGAAATGGCAGCTTTGATCTAATAACCAGCCTAGGTGTTATGCATCATATTCCAAATGTTTCCAAAGTGATCAGAGAATGTTTTAGATGTTTGGGCACAGATGGAGTTATGCTCATCAGAGAACCAATAGTATCTATGGGTGATTGGACGAAGCCGAGATCAGGGCTTACCAAGAGAGAAAGGGGTATTCCGCTTAAAATATTTGAAGAAATTATTAGGGCTTCTGGTTTCACTATTAAGCACAAGACACTATGCTTCTTTCCAGCAATACCTAAGCTTCTTTATAAAATTGGTGTTGCCGCGTATAACAATCCTACTGTCACATGGTTGGATGAAGTGCTTAGTAGGTCATTTTCTTGGAATATTAGATATCATCGTACGAACGTTCTGGCCAAGATAGGGCCTGCTTCAGCATACTTTGTATTGGAAAAGGGGTAAACTCTCGACAAGGCGCTGCACCGGACGGCTATTCCAATCCGCTCCCAAATTTTCAGATTCCTTCGAACAATACAGCTCGAATAAATGTGAAATAAATTTCCCTATTTTAGGTAATTTAATTCACAATTCCCTTTGATAATATTGTCTATTAAGGGAATAACGTACCGATATTATGGAACTCCATATAACAAACTCTGATTTTGCACGATTTATGCACTCGTTAAGAT
>JBAVYC010000444.1:0-3336 GCA_049698595.1 Desulfobacterales bacterium
ATCCTGGTCCACACCTCAGAAAATGATCGCAGCACCCCGGGAACCGGAGGGGTGCGCTGGAATACCACCTTTGATACATTGAAGGAATTGAACTACGATGGCTGGCTGACGATTGAGGCTTTCGGCCAATCACTGGAAGACCTGGCTGCTGCCACAAAAATATGGCGGCGCATGTACGAAACAGAGGAGCAGCTGGCCGCAGATGGCCTCAAATTTTTAAAAGCAGAGGTTGCCAAGCGGTGGTAAATGATATCGGGTTGATTATTTGATTGGTTAAGTAGTTGTAAATATGGATTTATGCCATAGTTGCAAAATAATTGAACACTTCCTGTTTCAAAAGAAAGGACAGTTAGGACACAGATGACCACGGATTAACACAGATTAACACGGATTAAAAAAGAAAGTTTGTTTCGCCTTCGGCGAGAAATGACTCGTAGCAAGCAGGCAGCTACATATGTCTGGACTTGGTTCCGCC
This sequence comes from Desulfobacterales bacterium, assembly GCA_049698595.1. GTDB lineage: Bacteria > Desulfobacterota > Desulfobacteria > Desulfobacterales > JAFDCJ01 > JAFDCJ01. Next base: position 476 of record JBAVYC010000444.1, read on the forward strand.
GCCAGGCGTTTTGTATTGATCTGTGGTTATCTGTGCAAATCTGTGTCCCCAAAATCTTTAAGTAACAATCGTAACATTCTAAAATGATGACTTTAATTTACCTAATCAACCATTCAAACAGTAAACTATTCAACCGTGTCTGAAATAGGAGAAAAAAATCAGATGATGAGGGGTGCAACCGTTACTTCGGATAAAGACTATTCGCTAGCCGCGGGACGAATGCTGGGAGCGTCTTTACAAAGGGAGCTCGGTCAACCCCCCAAGGCCTGCTGGCTGTTTTGTGCCCCCAAAGCGGGATTGCAGGATCTATTGGACGGTATTAATGAAACGGTCGGCACCCGCAATATCGTCGGATGTACCACCGCCGGCGAGATGTCCTGCGCAGGTTACCACAGGGGATCTGCAGTTCTGGGCGGTATTGCTTCCGATCAAATTGATTTTGCGGTTGCTTATGCCGAAAATCTCAGCCGGAATTGCGAGCTGGCCGGCAAGCAGTTGGCCGACAGGCTATCACCGACGGTTCGGTATATGCAGATTTTTACAGACGGTATTACGGGAAACGGATGTGCCATCCTGCGAGGGATTCTGTCGGTTTTGGGAGAAGAAGTGCCGATAGCGGGCGGCACCGCCGGAGACAATGGAAAGTTTCATCGTACCTGGCAGTTTGCAGGAGGAAAATTATTGACGGATGCCGCCGTAGCCATTGGTTTTTCGGGTGATTTTCATTTGGGTACGGGGGTTAAGAGTGGATGGTCACCGATAGGATTAGCCAAAAAGGTCACCCGGGCTTCCGGCAACACTCTTTATGAATTGAACGGTGAACCGGCTTTGCAGGTCTATGAACGCTTTCTGGGTAAACATGCTGAAAAGCTACCAGCAGTCGGAGTTGAGTACCCTTTAGGGCTCGTGGGCAAGTGTCTGGATGGCGACAGTGGGGATTACTATCTTCTGCGGGCAACCATGTCGGTTGACCGGCTGGAAAAATCGATCCGATTTGCCGGTGAAATCCCTGAGGGCGCCATGGTGCATTTGACCTGTGGCGACAGCAGTTCCATATTGGCGGCCACCACCGAAGCCGCCCGTAGAGCTGATGCTGAATTAGGAGATGCGCGCTCGGCAATGGTTTTTTTCTACTCTTGTATGGCTCGCAAAATCGTGTTGGGTCAACGCGCCCAGGAGGAGTTAGATCGTGTTCGCGAAGTATTTGGTAGGCAGGTGCCTGTTGTGGGATTTTATACTTATGGTGAATACTCGCGCGTCAGCTGCGATAGCCCGAGCCTGCTTCACAATGAAACGGCGACCATATCTGTCATTGGAATATGAATTATGGACAGGACTGAAGGCGCTTTAGATCGAATCAAAGAATTAGAGGAGCTACTTGAAGTTTCGGAAAGAAAATCCGACATTCTGACCAATTTGCTCAAAGAAGCCAGCGCTGAATTTGAGCAAACTTTGGCGCAAATTAAGATATCCGAATCAAATTTTCGCGCGGTATTCGAGAACGCTCCGGAAGCCATTTATATTATCGATACGGTTACTCACCAGATTCTGGACTGCAACCCTTTTACCGTGGAGTGGCTGGGCTATTCGCGCCAGGAAATTCTTTCCATGAAAGTGGAGGATATTCTCGAGCCCGATTCCCAGAGTATTCCCCAAAATATCCGGCAAGCCCTTGATGAAGGGCGCGTGCATATTCAAGAGCGGCGCTTCATCAAAAACGACGGCAGCATCGTTGATGCCGAGATCACCGGCACACTGGTTGAATACCAAGACAAAAAGTCTTTCGTCGCTCTGGTTCGTGATGTCACGGAACGTAAAAAAAATGAAGCACTCTCCCGCTATAGAGAACTCTTTAAGAACGTCAGCGATCCGGTTTTTATTAACGATCCGAAAGGGCGTTTTCTGGAAGCCAATGATGTGGCCTGTGAAATATTTGGGCATCCACGCGATAAGCTCCTGCAAATGGCTATTAAAAATCTCACCCGGCCGGCTCAATTGGACACTTTATTTGATACCGGTAAACGCATTCAGCGCGGTGAAACTGTTCAGTTTGAACTTGATGTCGTAACCAAAAGAGGGGTCGCGATTCCGTTCGAGTTTCATGCCCGCCAGGTAAATTACAAAGGCCAACCGGCCGTTTTAAGTGTCGCGCGCAACCTCAGCGTGCGTAAAAAAATGGAAGAGACCCTCGTTAAGACCGAGCGTCTTTCGGCCGTAGGTGAAATGGCGAGTGGAATCGCCCACAATTTTAACAACCTGCTGCAGATGATTATGGGGGGGGCCGAAGCTGCGTTGGCCAAGCTGGATTCGGGTAAAATCAGAGAATCCCGGGAAGCCATTCGGAACATCTGGAATGCTTCCCAGCGGGGTGCCGACGTCGTCCGACGTATTAAAGATTTCACACTTGTGAAAACAGACGAGATGGATGCGGCCCAAATATTTGATCTGGATGAGCTGATCAAGGAAGCCGTAGAATTGACCAAACCGCTTTGGAGAAATCCTGCTGTCTCTCGCCGATATCATTTAAACCATATCAAAGCCAGGGAGAGCTTTGTGAAGGGCAAGCCTTCAGAAATATATGAAGTCCTGGTTAATTTAATCAAAAATGGCTTGGAAGCAATGCCTCAAGGTGGATTTATGACTATCTCCAGCATCCACGATAGCGGAAAAATCCATCTTACGGTCTCCGATTCCGGACATGGTATTTCAGAAGAGCATTTCCAGCGCATCTTTGAGCCTTTTTTTACAACCAAGGGGTCCAAATCCAGCGGACTGGGTCTTTCTTCCTGTTATGGAATTGTTAAAAAGCACCAGGGCGATATGCAGGTACAGAGCATTCCGGGGCAGGGCACTTCTTTCAC
>JBAVYC010000445.1:0-2465 GCA_049698595.1 Desulfobacterales bacterium
GGGGAGTTTCGGCTTTTCAATCTTCAACTCCTTCAAGATATCAATTCCGCCCCTGCCGGGCATGGAAATATCCAAGAGAATCAGGTCCCAATCCTCTTTTTGGACCTGCTCCAAAACTTCCTGGCCATCCACCGCTTCCCCGGCAACAACCATGTCGGAAGTATCCGCCACAATTTGTTTCAAGCCTGCACGAACTATGGCATGGTCATCCGCGATGAGTATCTTTATCATCAACGTCTCCTTTTGGGTCGATAGGGATGGTCACCTCCACAGTGGTCCCGTTGCTGCTGCCCCTGATGCTAAAGTTGCCGCCCAGATAATGCACCCGTTCCCGCATCCCTATAATCCCGAATGATTTGGGCTCCAAGATCTCCTGGTCTTCAATCCCTTTACCATTGTCGCTGACACGCATCTCCAGCCTGTCCGCATTCTTCGTAAGGATGATCTGGATCTTCGTCGCATTTGCGTGGCGTGTAATATTGGTGAGCGATTCCTGCAATATGCGAAAAATTGCAGTAGAAAGCCCCTGAGGTAAAACCATGTCCTTAGGATCTGAGTGGATTTCACATTCAATGTTCGTCCTTTTTGAGAATTCTCCAGCCTCCCACTCTATGGCTGCCGAAAGACCGAAATCATCCAGCAATCCTGGTCTCAACTTTGCATAAATCCTTCTCACTGATTGAACAGTTCTGTCGATGAGCTTTGACATGACATTGGTCTTGTCAATCAACAATTGTTTTTCCCCGGGTAACCGGTGACGCAACCAGTGTACGTCCATTTTGAGGGCTGTCAATGCCTGGCCCAACTCGTCGTGAATCTCGCGAGCAATGAGGGCTCTCTCTTCTTCCCGGACAACCTGGAGGTGTGATGCTAAGTCACGCAACCGTTCGTGCGACTGCAAGAGTTCCTGCTCAGATTTTTTTCGTTCTGAAATATCTTTAAAATCCTCAACAATGCCAATGAGTTCTCCATCAGGGCCCCTAAAGGGTGTCGCGGTAACTATGCAGGAGATTTTAACGCCATCTTTTCGCACCTTTTCCGAATCACATTCCACGCAATCCACATTATCGAGAATGCGGTTCAACGGACAATACTTGGTATGACATAAAGGACCCCAAAACACCTCATAGCATTTCTTGCCCACTGCTTCTTCCTTAGCAATGCCCGAAAGCGCCGAAAAGGTCTCATTCACACGAAGCATATTAAAGTCCCTATCAACCACTCGCATGGCATCGGCGGCTGTGTCAAAAATCTGCGTGAGTTCCGTATTGGCGCGTATCGCTGCCCTTTCGGCTCGCCATCGGGCAGTAACAATCCATTGGGAATAAATCCCAAAACCGATAAACATGGCAACAATCGTCAAGCGCATCCAGACCTCATGGGGTTCTGGACTGAAAACCTGTTCAAAAAAGCCCACATCATGGAACACGAGGACATGTACAGCCGCCTCTAACATCCAGAAGACTGCGCCAAGAGCAATCCCCATCCAAATAAACAGGCAATGCGATGAATAGGGTTGATTCCTTCTTTCTTTCTTCAACGTTTGCACAGTATTATAAAAGAATTCGAATTGTTATTTGCTACATTGTAGTGATGGTGAGATGGAAATTTCGATGAAAAGTGGGGGTGAGCTAATTTAAGACAATTTGCCAATAGCACAATTTCACCAAAATTTCATGTATATTGAGAGTATCGGTACTTCGGCTAAAGTTGTGATATGCTCTAAATTTGCCCTTATTTTGACAGATTCTCGATGTCAGATTTCTTGATTATCTAGAATTCGTAATTATTTCATATATCTAATGGCTATCACAACCTATGATTAATATTCTCACCGCTTAGAGCGTCTATGATTAGGTCATCAATCCAACTTGAATTGGAATTCGACCTCTTCAGCGTTGCCTTTGAGCTTATGTTCATTATTAAATATCGCTTTGGCCGGTATTTGGATTCTTTCGCCTTCTATTCGGATCTTGAATTGTTATAACTTCCAAAAGAATTTGAAATCCCTGAATCAATACAGATCATGATTTTTACAAAGCAATGAAATAGGATTCATAGCTTTAGAATGGTCGAAGGTCAGGCTCGGACTGTTTACCTAACAAGATACGTGAAATCCCGCAGAAACCTTTTTTTCTTGCTGCAGCAGACTGTTATAAGTCGTGATGGCTTGAGACGTTTTCTCCTCGATCAATTCAATATCGTTCTTTTTAAGAAATCTGTGCAATGATCTGGAAGATCTCATCATCCCGGGCTGGCCCTTACCAATCACCAGAACGCTCGGTTTAGATTCCAGAATATCTTGGATATCTTCGATACCCACTGAATGCCCTTTTTTCCGCCACCAGTCCGAAACCACACGCCCTTGAACAATTTTTATATCGTTGGTGTAGGTCACTCCATTTACAACAATTTTGCCAAAAGAATATTTTTCAATCATGGCGCTATTTGCTTTATCGAGTCTC
>JBAVYC010000446.1:0-2090 GCA_049698595.1 Desulfobacterales bacterium
CAGCGGGCCACCTCACCCCTCGCCGGAGGTTTCTTCCGATTTCAGGGGTTTCGGTTTCAGCGCCTCGACTTTCCAGCACAATCGGATAAGTTTTTTCAGATTGGTGTGACAGTCGATGCACCGGCTACCGCCTTCCCCTGCTTCAGAGAGGTTTTGGTAGCTCCACGTTACTATGCTGACTGAAATCAGCGCACAATACAACAGGATCAATCGGGAAAACTTCATGATCGCTCCTCTTGTCAGACAACCCGGCAAATCCTTACCCGAAATACATCAGTCAGAAAACGCAGAACAACAAAAAGGGAATCATATGGAAAGCAGAATGAGCGAAATAATGACACAACGATATCTGTACTGGGATCATATGTCAATATAATTTGATCATAAAATCTAAATCAACCCCCACCAACCAACCATCCAAACGAACAAAACGATTCAAACCATCTAAACGATCTACACCATTCCCTTAAATGCCATAAAGGTCAGGGAAAGGATTCCGGCAGTGACAAGGGCGATGGAAGTGTCCTGCAGGGGACGGGGAACCCGGCCGATCAGGATTTTTTCCCGGACACCGGCGAAGAGAATCAATGCCAGACCGAATCCGACCGCATAACTGAAGGATGACACCACCGCTTGAATGAAGGTATACTCTTCATTGACGTTGATCAGGCAAACACCCATCACGGCGCAATTGGTGGTGATCAGAGGTAAAAATATTCCCAATCCGGCATATAGGGCTGGGATACTCTTTTTTAAAAACATCTCCACGAACTGAACCAAGGAGGCAATCACCAGAATGAACGCCACGGTCCGCAGGTATTCGAGGTCAAATTTAACCAGGAAAAATGTGTTGGTCAACCAGGTAATGACGCCGGCCAATACCAGCACGAAGACAACTGCCATGGCCATGCCGATGGCGGTTTCCATTTTTTTGGATGTCCCCAGAAACGGGCAGTTACCTAAGTACTGGGCCAGCAAAATGTTGTTAATCAGGATACAGCTAATTGCCAGAACAACTAAATCGCCCATGGTGATCTCCTATTTCTTCGGCACCAAATTCATCAGACAAAGCATTAAACCCAGGCCGACGAAAGCCCCGGGGGCCTCAACCATAAACGTAAATGGTTGGTAGGCCGGACCGAAAACATCAAACGCCAGTCCCCAGTCCTTCCAGATTGTCAGCAGGCCGGTGCCCAACAGCTCCCGCACGGCCCCTAAGGCAGCCAATGACAGCGTAAAACCGATCCCGATGCCGAGCCCGTCCAGTAGTGAGCGTAATACGCCGTTTTTGGAAGCAAATGCCTCTGAACGACCCAATACGACACAGTTGACAACAATCAGCGGGATAAATATGCCGAGCTTTAAAAACAGTCCATATACATATGCCTGCATGAGAAGTTCCACAACCGTGACAAATGTGGCGATAATAACAATATAACAGGCAATTCGAACTTTCGATGGGATGACTTTCCGCAGAGATGATACCAGCACATTGGAACCAACCAGTACAAATGTAGTCGCCAGGCCCATACCAATCCCGTTTTCAACCGACTTGGTAACCGCCAGAACCGGGCAGAGACCGAGCACCAGGCGAAACGGCGGTACTTCATCCCATAGTCCTTTGAAAAATTCTTGTGCAAGTGGTTTTGCCATCGACGCCTTCCTATTTTTCTTTTTTTGTTGCTTCCGTTTTTTTTACTTTATTTGCTTCCGTGGTGATCTGGTCCTTCATCTTATTATACAACTCGCCGGCCTCGGTTGCCGCCGCTGAAACGGCGCGGGAAGTGATGGTTGCACCGCTGATGGCATTAATGCTGCCGCCGTCGGACGTGACTTTTATCGGTTTGTCAATGGGCTGGTCCTTGAACTGCGCTACAAAATTCGGATCTGATTTGGCCTTGGCGCCCATGCCCGGGGTTTCGGCGTGGGTGGTGACACCGACTCCCATCAGTTTATTCTCTTTCAAGTCTATGCCAACCATAAGTCCAACATCACCCCCATACCCTTTGCCGAAAGTTTCCAGGGCAACTGCCTGTGGATTACCTTCGTAAAATGCGACAAAAACCGTTTTTTCGACATCACCGTCTTTC
>JBAVYC010000447.1:0-5841 GCA_049698595.1 Desulfobacterales bacterium
GTGTTTTATAGCATTTTCTACCAGAGGCTGAATCAGCATGGGCGGAAAAGAATTTGCTTTTAATTTTTCAGGCAGTTCGATTTTATAAAGTAATCGGTCGCCCATTCGAACTTTAAAGATGTTGAGATAGGCCCGGATCATTTCCATTTCCTGACCAAGGGTTGCTTTCTGCTCCCTGATTTTTGAAAGGGAGGCCCGTAGATATTGAATGAAATCAACCAGCATGGATTTGCCTTTTTCCGGATCGGTATCTAGCAGGCTCAAGACATTCGAAAGGGTGTTGAACAGAAAATGCGGCTCTATCTGGGCCTGAAGAAGTTTGAGGTTTGCTTCTACCAATTTTTTCTCACTGGTCAGGCGTTTAATCTGTTCTTCTTGTATCCGGGTCTGTGATTGAGCAATTTGCTCCCGGGAGCTGAAGAAATAGGTAATAATTGACCCAAATATCACGCCGATCGTCAGGAGTTGAAAAAGGGTGGCTCTTTCAAAAAGAATTGAAGGGCCCAATCCCGAGACGATCGCGCCCAGATAAGATCCGCATATGCCACCGGTAATCAACGCCACGGCCACTTTGAGGGTCTGCCAAAGCGGTCGGTCGCTGGGGAAAAAATGAAGGGCAATCACAACACAGGTACAAATGGATAAACCGATACACTGCGAGATGATAAAGTTGATAAGAAATGTATCGCCGTAATTAATCGCTGTTAATAAAATTGCAATAATGGTATCGAAAACAAAGGTGTAGAGAAAGGATTCGAGGAATGTTTTTTTAGTGATGTCTTCTTTAGTGAATTTCATATCAATCCGGTTCATCACAAATGGAGTACTATTGATTACCGGCCTTGTTCTGGTAAGCATTCCAAGGGTTCAAGATTCGGACATGAGCGGTTATTAACTTCATTACTCTGTTATCATCAAAATTACAACATGGCTATCCGAAATGCCCAAGCTCGAACCTAAATGAGAGATGCTACCAGATTAATGATTGGAATTAGCCGCCCGTGCTTGCATCCCGCTCTGCGGGGTTCACTTCGTTCGTTCGACCCACACAGACGGACACAGACAATTTCCCCCGCGATCTTAGAGAAACAGGCTGCGTGTTTCACGGGACAGGCATGTTTCGAGCGAAGTCGAGAGGGTCGCTCAGACACAACCGTCAGCGGATGTCTGCGTGTGTCTACAGCTAAAATACTAAAACAAAGAAAAGAAATACGAATCTGACTTCTATCATCTGGAATTAAACATCAGAGGGGATCATGAAACCACTTATGGTGGCACATCATGAAATTTTCTCTGTGATGTCTGGGTTTGCTTCTTTTCTCAATTTTTTTAATTTGGGGAAAATATATAGCCTTAAAATGGAAGGCCAACCCGATTCCCCAGCCCAGAACCGACCACTGAAACCACCAGGGTCCCGGGGTGAAATTATTGATGAGCAGCAAGGCGCCGTTAACAATCAGGTAACTCCACAGATGGGAGTAAAATCCAACCTTGCGTCGCTTCAGCCGGGCCTTGCGGATTTTTTCCTTTTTAAATTCCCGTTGTTCCTGCTCAATCGCAGTTTCAACGATATGCGGATCCAACCCGATGTCCCTTGCCGTGTCGATTAAATCCTGATGACTGATAGTGTCTTCATTTTTCAACTTTAAGGCCCGCCGAATAATTCGGTTGACTTCGTCGTTGTCGTAGTGTCGTGATGAGAAATCATTCAATTTAATTAACTCCAGATATTGTTGATTGGTTGAATGTTTTAAATCGTCCGATATGTCAGTGACGATTTTTGCTTGAAAGCTGGAAAGCTCGGAGGCCTGAAGGCTATTAAGCTTTCCGGCTTCCTGGCCTCCCAGCCTATGATCTATCCCCTCCAGTCCTCCATGAATGCCTGAACGGCATCGCGACCCGCCATCATAGCCGGTGTATATCCGCCGCCGTGGGACCATGCGCCGGCCAGGTAAAGTCCCTTGATCGGTGTTCTGACGTCCAGCAGATTCATCCTGGCTCCCTGACGATTATATCCATAGATAGCGCCATGGTAATTCCCGGTATAGCGAACATTGGTCAACGGTGTGGCCGCATCCATGACTTCAATCATGGAGGTCAGGTTCGGGATCACACGATCCTCCGCTTTTTTTATCAACATTTGGGCCAAACGATCTTTTTCCCTGGCATACGCCTTTTTGCGGCCGGCGAAGTAATCAGTTTCGAACTTTTCCCAGGGTTCATACCCGCACAGGGTCATCACCGATATGGTGCTGGTTCCCGGCATCGAATACCCCTTGTAAAGATTATCATAAATGGTTACGCCCATCCCGGCCCTTCCGAGATCGCCGGATAAAGCGGCCCTAAATGTCGCCTCGGGGCCGCCATCTGCACCGACAAATATCTCGTAATCCTTTATGTCCTTGAGCTCCCGGTTAAGGCCCAACCAGACGATGAAAGAAGAAATGGATGGTTGGTAGCTGCCGAGTTCATTAAGATAATTTTTCGGAATTTCTTCGCGTGGAATCAGTCCGCCGAATAGGGCCGGAACACTGGAGTTTGCAATGATTGCACTGGCCGGATGGCGGGTTCCATTTTCATCCTCCACCCCGGAGACTTTTCCTTCTTTTAATACTATGCGCTCGGCCGCAGTTTCAAGGAGCACCTCACCGCCTTTTTCGATGATGGCGTCCATGAGGGTATTGCTCAGATCCTGGGAGCGCGTTTTAAAGTATTGGCCGCCGGTTACGAGGTATTGGCCTGTCGCTATCGCATAGAATAAAGCGTTCAGCCGGGAGGGCGGCAAACCGTAATAGCCACAGAAAGCAGATAAAAGGTCTCTGACTTCAGAGCGTTTGACATGGGTGGCAAGCCAGTCGGCCAGGGTAAGGACCTCAAGCCGGTCCATGGTCGAATCTTTGCCTGCATGCCCTGCCATTTCCTGCTGCACCTGCACCATATCGTCAATAACGGCGGTTATTCCTTTTTTTTCATCCGGAAAGGTATCGCCTATTATTGTTTTTATCTTTTCAGGATCTTTGGCAGGCAGCGTCAAATCATAATCCGAAGAGATGACGCGACAAAATTCGGGCGTATACACGACCTTGAGCTTATCCCAGATACCAATTTCGGATAGAACCTTTTGCGGGATCCCGTTTTCAGCCACCGTGGCGTGCAGGGAAACATCGAAGGTAAACTTACCGGCGGCGCGATCAAAAGAAGTGGCATACCCCCCCGGTAGCGAGTGCTGTTCGAGTAGCGTGACCGGGAAGCCGTGCTTGGCCAGATAAGCTGCCGACACCAGGCCTCCGAGGCCGGCCCCAATGACGACGACGGGATAATCCCTTTTATTTTTGATATCAGCAGCCAGGGCTTCAATACGGGTCCAGTCTAAGGCCGCAGCAGCACCGGCCATAAGCATCAAATTTATGAATTTACGTCGCGTCAGGCAACCGTTGGTGTTCTCATACATGGTTCTTTTCCTTTCCGATGTTAGGGATCCATCAATCTGTGTTGAAGACTTAATCAAGCTTGATGGTGATCTGCATCTCAGCCGAATTCAATTGGAACATGATGTCCTTATACTTAGGTTTTCCGAAAAATCCTTTGGCGTTGTTGGAGAAACCGTAGGCCTCCTTGGGAATACCCATTGCATTTTTGTCCATTTTCCCGTTTGCGTTTTCATCGTGGTAGAGAGAAACCCCATAGTTGCCGTAAGGCAGATTTGTAAAAATTACCTGAACTTTTTGGTCTACCACCCGGGTCTTTGTTTTGGCTATGGCCTCGTTCTCCCCACCTTTGTATGATTCATCTGAGTTATTCAATGCCACCATCGCAAACCCATCAGAACTGGGAAAGCCGCTGATGTTGACAATTAGATTGCCGGTGGATTCTGTTGCAGCGGGCGAGCTATTTGCAATCAACAGCACTAAAAAAGTGAACATAAAGATGCATCTGCCTATTCTTATTTTCATTTTTCCCTCCTAATTGTTGCCGAATAGTTGATTCATCTGCATCAACAAGGACAAATCGCCTTCAACCGTATATTTTTGGTCTAAAAACATCTGTTGCCCTTCGGCTTTACCGGTTAATATGTCCATCCACATGTCAAACGGGGAATTAACGGTAAGATTTGGCTGGTTGGCAGTTCCCTGCTGAGCTTTGAGGGTCCCCTCGGAAATTTCCAGAAAGCAGTAACCCTGGATATCACCCGTAAAATTAAATTGAATCTTTGCATTGAGACCGTTGGTTGCATCGGTATTAAACCCCAGCTTCATCAATTCAATATACGAAGAAATTGAGTCCGGTCGTGGCATGACGCCCTTTTCCCCAAATTCCCTGGGAGTGATGCCTTCCGCGATACAGGTCTTCCATGTCAAATTGCCGAGTTCTAAAAATGTCGCGGGATCATCAACCATGGGTTGTTTAACCCGTGCCATGGTTTCCTCGCAAACATGCATGGACGAGGCAATCTCTCGGCCGGCCTTTTGGGTCGCATCCAGGATGTCGGCGGCTATATCTCTGAAATAGGGGATCGTCAGAGCCTCCGCCATGGGTCGATAAATTTCGGCCACCAGTGTTTTTTCATCCGGGTTACGTCCGTCATAGATAAAGTTGGCCCACGAAGACAGCAAATCAAACACGGATTCGTCCGGAAGACCAGCGACTGAGAGAATCACTGTTTTCGGGGGTTGCTTCCTGAGCGGATGATGCGTTCGACCGTTGTGCTGCAGGAAAAACGGCTCAAGAACCGGCAGGGTTCGTTCAATAAATGTTTTCATCTCGGCATTGACGGTAAAGTGATACAGTGGTGATGCCAATACCACCAAATCGGATTCCAGCCATTTGGGAAACAATTCTTGGGTCATGTCATCTTTGTGAATGCAGGTGCCCGGCGTCTTGGTCCAGCAGCTGAAGCAACCGGCGCAGTTATTTACCTTTTTTTTCCGTAGATCGATAACCTCAACCTCTGCTCCGGCTGAACGCATCCCTTCAACCAGGGAATTCAGCATAAGTTCGGTCTTGCTTTCACCGTCACCACGAGGACTGGAATTAAGGGCCAGGATTTTCATGGGTGCCTCCTTTGGCAAAATTAGATAGATGCATGTTGTGAGTTGTATGTGGTCAGTTGTTATCAAAAGCTTAATTGAAGTGGCGGATCATTGCGAGGAAAAGGCGATGAAATGTAATCAAAATGAGATAAAAGGAAGATATAGGGGATGAATGGAAGCAGTGTGTTGAATGGATTCGATTTATAATTTCTTTTTTTGACAGGATTTACACGATTAAGGGGATTTTTTTCGCGGCGAGAGATCTTTGGGCCGAAGGCGCATTGATCTAAATAATCCTGTAAATCCTGTCTGATATTCTTTTTTTTTAAATAGAATCCAATCCTCAAAGTTTACGTTGCTGATTTATGAGTCTTTGTTCTAAGTCAGCCAAATCTTGGGAGAGGCTTTCAGATGCAATCTTTGCCATTTTTAAAATCCAGCGCAGCCAACACTGTTTGAAAATGAATATCGACCGTATCTTGAACGCTGCGGGCATAGCCACCAGCCATGGTGACCGCTATCGGCAGGCCGGCTTCAAGGCAACTTCGAAACACCAGACGGTCACGCTCCGCCAGGCCTTTCTTGGTCAAATTAAGGCGGCCGAACCGGTCGTCCTCGTATGGGTCCGCACCGGCCAGATAAATCGATAGATCCGCGCTGGCAGCGTCTATGGAAGTCTGGAGTCCGTTTGCCAGTGCCTTTAGATAGACCTTATCATCGGCGCCGTTTTCGAGGGCGATATCCAGGTCACTTTTTTCCTTCTGAAAGGGGAAATTGTTTTTACCATGGATGGAAAAAGTGAATATGCTTG
>JBAVYC010000448.1:0-5326 GCA_049698595.1 Desulfobacterales bacterium
CCCTTGTAGAGGTCGGACCGGCGGCTGAGGGAATAATTGAGGCCGCCAAGGAGAAAGATGCCGATATGATTGTCATGGCCACCCACGGACGAACTGGTCTTTTCCATGCCCTGATGGGCAGTGTGGCTGAAAAAGTAGTTCGACAAGCCCCTTGTCCAGTCGTAACGATTAGACCGAAGGGTGTGCAGCTGGTAGAAAACATGTCTCACCAATAAGAACGGAGCGATAGAATTTTGAAAGTGTCTGTCTAAGAATTAACCCAATGAATATGGTAAAAGAGATGCTTACCGTTGAACAACTTTCCGGTATACTTATTGTTTTACCGTTTCTGGCGGCCATTGTCTGCTATTTGATTCGCGTAAGCGGAGTCCGATCCATCGTAATTCTGATCACCGGCGGGGTGCTGATCACCAGCGCTGTATTGCTTATTCCACTGACTCCTTTCAGTTTATCGCCGCAGCCCTTTTTCGGCGTTAGCATCCATTTCATTGTCCAGGCTTTGGATTTTTTACTGCTGCTGATCATCTTGTATTTTGGATTCAAACACCGCCATATTGTCATTAAAGCCTTAGCTCTTTTTCAGATCATTTTCTTGGTTTACTTCGAGTTTTTCCTGATTCAAGACAAACCAGACACTTCGACCCTGTATTGCGATAATTTTACGCTTGTTATGGTGCTGATTGTTTCCATTGTCGGCTCGCTCATCTGCTTTCAGGCCATCCCTTACATGAAAAATCACGAGGAGCACCTCCGATTGAAAAGATCCAGACAGCACCAGTTCTTCTTTGTGATGATGCTGTTTTTGAGTGCCATGAATGGTTTGGTGCTCTCCAATGATATGCTCATTTTCTACTTTTTCTTTGAACTGACCACGCTGTGCTCGTTTCTTCTTATTGCCCATGACGGTACCAAGGAGGCCATAAAAAATGCTGTGCGAGCCTTGTGGATGAACAGTCTGGGCGGCGGCGCTTTCATCCTGGCCCTGGTCGGCATTTATCGTGAAACGGGCACCCTTGAGCTGCAGCAAATAATTAATTCAGGCAACATCGGTACCGGTGTTTATCTTCTCTCGCTGGCCCTCCTTTGCTTTGCGGCTTTTACAAAATCCGCCCAATTTCCGTTTCAAAGTTGGCTGTTGGGTGCCATGGTGGCGCCGACGCCGGTATCGGCTCTCTTGCACTCGAGCACCATGGTTAAAGTCGGGGTATATCTGGTTTTGAGACTGTCACCGGTCATGCGCGAAACGTTTTTGAGCCAGAGTGTTGCCCTGATTGGCGCGTTTACCTTTTTGGCTGCGGCGGCGTTGGCGGTCGGTCAAAGCAACGGCAAAAAGGTTTTGGCCTATTCTACCATCAGCAACCTGGGGCTGATCTTCGCCTGTGCCGGATTGAACACGCCTGAATCCATTGTCGCCGGGATGTTGCTGCTTGTTTTTCACGCCATCATCAAAGCGCTTCTATTTCTCTGTGTGGGTGCGATCGAGCAGCACATTGCCAGTCGCGACATCGAAGACATGCGGGGCTTGTATGCCGATATGCCCTTAACGGCACTGATGACCGTTATGGGCGTCATTATGATGATTATGCCGCCCTTTGGCATACTCTTGGGTAAATGGATGGCCATGGAGGCCGCTGCAAGCAATCTTTATGTAATCATTATGATCGCTTTAGGTAGCGCCCTGACGGTTATGTATTGGGCTCGTTGGGCCGGAACCTTGATGAGTGATCCGTTCGCCGGCCGGTTCAAACCGGAACGGCAGCCGTTTCTCACCTGTGGCGCTTTGGGCTCGTTGTGTGCGGGAGCGGGCTTGTTGAGCACGGCTGCACCTTGGCTATATATACAGATGATCGTCCCTGCTTTAAGCAGGGCATATCTGCCCCCCTACACTACCCAGAACGGTATTCTGGAGAACCCTTACGGCGCCTTTGCCGTATTTCCGTTAAGCCTGGTTGCCGTTTTGGGCTTTGTCGTCGCCATTTTGGCCGTCAAAAGGGCCGCCAAAGCCCGGGTGGTCAAACCATATCTCAGTGGATTGCAAGTTGCAGAGCCGGGGGTATTTATAGGTCCCATGAATCAGCTGGTAAAAGCTGAGGCCCAAAACTATTATCTTTCCTCCATATTCGGCGAAAAAAAATTGACAACCTGGATAAACCTCGGTGCAGGGGTGCTGCTCACCCTGATGGTGGGAGGTGCGTTGTGATCGACACCGCTATTTTTATAGGGATAGGCCTCGTCGTCGGTCCTTTGCTGGGCGGGCTTGTTAGCGGTCTGGACCGAATATTGACTGCTCGCCTTCAGTCTAGAATCGGTCCGCCGCTGTGGCAGCCGTTTTATGATGTGATAAAACTCTGGAACAAAGAAAAAACAGTGGTCAACGTTTGGCAGGCATTTTGCGCTTACTGCTATGTGGCGGCTGCTTCCATCGCACTGGTCCTTTTTTTCTTGCGGTCGGACCTCTTGCTGATCTTATTCATTCAAGCCGTGGGGGCGGTCTTTCTTGTGGTTGGCGCTTTATCTTCCACCTCGCCTTTCAGCCAGGTGGGGGCCCATCGCGAGCTTTTACAGATTCTGTCCTACGAGCCCCTTCTGATTCTCGTGACCATAGGGGTTTTTCTTGAAACCGGCAGCTTCAAAATCGAGAGAATTTACAGCTGGAATGAACCGCTGCTCATGAAGCTTCCGTTTTTATTTGTGGTTCTCGGCTACGCACTGATCATCAAGCTTCGCAAGTCGCCCTTTGATTTATCAACTTCTCATCACGCGCACCAGGAACTGGTTAAAGGGCTGCTCACCGATTATTCCGGACCAATTCTAGCCCTCACCGAGATCGGCCACTGGTATGAGGTGGTACTCTTTCTGGGCTTTTGCTCACTGTTTTGGGCAACAAACTGGATTGGAATGATTGCCATTGTCGTAATAACATATTTCCTTGAAGTTCTAATCGACAATGTATCGGCTCGCCTGAACTGGCGCTGGATGCTTGGTTATGCCTGGACCATGGGGCTGACTTTATCAATGGTGAATTTGGTTTGGTTATATGCCAGTTGAAAGGCAATTCGCATGATCAAATGGCTTATTCAAAAATCGCGAATCAAATCGCCTTGGCTACTGCACTATGATTGCAGCAGTTGCAACGGCTGCGATATCGAGATCTTGGCTTGCCTAAACCCTGTCTATGATATCGAACGTTTCGGTATTATCAACGTCGGCAACCCGATGCACGCCGATATTCTGCTGGTTACCGGCGCAGTCAATCACCGCAACAAGAAGGTGCTGCTCAATCTCTTCGAGCAAATGCCGGATCCGAAGGTGGTGGTAGCTATTGGCTCCTGTGCATTATCGGGCGGTATTTTCCGCGAAGCCTATAATGTGCTTGGTGGTGTGGATAAAGTCATCCCGGTTGATGTCTACGTGCCGGGCTGCCCGGCTAAACCTGAAGCCATCATCGACGGTGTGGTTCTTGGTCTGCAAAAGTTCAGTCAAAAGAGAGTAGAGGAGAAAAGCTATGCAGGAAGAGGTGATCTTCGTCAGTTCTGACATATTGGTGGGAGAAGTCGCCAAAATAAAGGTTAAAGGCTTTAGGTTTGTGACCATGTCCTGTGTAGAGTTGGATGGTAACACCGTCAATATACTCTATCATTTCGATAAGGATCTCACGTTGAAACATTTACGGCTGACCGCTTCAAAGGATAGCGCCGTTCCGAGTATTTCATCGGTGTATTTTGCCGCCTTCCTGGTAGAAAATGAAATACAGGACTTCTTTGGCATCCGCTTCAAAGGTCTGGTACTTGATTACGAGCGCACCCTGTATTTAGACGAAGAAGTCAAGATCAAACCTTTTTGTAGGTATACCTTGGAAAAATCCGATCAAAAAGAACCCGTTACGCCAAAAAACGCCACAGGGTCATAAGGGGATTGGAGGAAGTTGAATGTTGAAAACCATCATACCGTTCGGACCGCAGCATCCGGTTCTGCCCGAACCGCTGCATCTGAAACTTACGGTGGAAGATGAGGTCATCAAGGAAGCGTTACCTGCCTTGGGATTTATCCACCGGGGCCTGGAAATGCTCGCCAATATCCGTGACTTTCACCAGACCATTCAGGTGGTTGAACGTGTCTGCGGCATCTGTTCGATGATGCACGCCATGTGCTATTGTCAGGGCATTGAAGAGATAATGGGTATTGAAGTGCCGCCGCGAGCAGAATTCCTGCGCATCATCTGGTCCGAACTGCACCGGATGCACAGTCATCTTTTATGGCTGGGACTGTTTGCCGACAGCTTCGGTTTCGAGAGCCTATTTATGCAATTTTGGAAAATCCGCGAAAAGGTCTTGGACATCAACGAGGCCACCACGGGAAACCGGGTTATCGTTTCGGTGAACGTTATCGGAGGCGTGCGCAGGGATTTGAACAGTGAACAGATGAGAAGGATTCTTTCAGATCTTTCTTGGGTTGAAGATGAGGTCGGTCGTTTGGAAACCACTTTGCTGTCAGACTATACGGTTAAAAAACGAACCGTCGACAAGGGGGTTTTACCAAAGGAAAGGGCCTTTGAATTGGGCGCTGCCGGACCGACCGCACGCGCCAGCGGAATTGCTCAAGACATGCGCATGCTGGGATATTCCGCGCTCGACCAGCTTGACTTTAAGCCGGTGGTGGAAACCGACGGCGATTGCTATGCCCGCAGCAAGGTTCGCTTTCGCGAAGTCCTTCAGAGCATCGACCTCATCCGGCAGGCGATATTCGTGATACCCGAGGGAGAAACCCGAATCAAGGTCAAAGGAAGACCCGAGGGGGAATCTTTCTCACGGATCGAACAACCCCGGGGCGAACTATTTTATTATATCAAGGCCAACGGCACCAAAAATTTAGATCGGCTAAGGATACGAACGCCGACCTTTGCCAATATACCCGCCCTGCTTGGCATGCTACCCGGCATGTGGTTATCGGATGTGCCGGTGGTCGTCTTATCCATTGATCCGTGCATCAGTTGCACGGAAAGGTAAACCCCAGTGTTGCATAAACAACATGGCAAAGGATAACTAATGGTCCGTTATCATAACCAATATCATGGTGAAAGCACAATTTCCGGGATATCACCAATAAGGATGGGGTCGATTTTACCATGTTGTTTACCCTACGGAAAAGCCGGAGGACTTCAGATCCTGTGTTGTCAAGGGATTGTGGTAAACTACTACAACTTCACCCTTGACGCCTTGGCTCTGAAGCCCTCCGACTTTTGCAACGTTAGGGATAACTTTTATTAAAGGGTAAAAAAAGTCGCTGAGCGCAAAAGGTTTATGTAAAAACGGATGGACACAAATAC
>JBAVYC010000449.1:0-2185 GCA_049698595.1 Desulfobacterales bacterium
CGACCGAGAACGATCTTTAAAAATCTGACCGCCGCAAACGAAACAATAAGTTGGGCCTTGAGGTAGGCCAGACACAGCCTGGTCAGTCTGGAGTTTTTCCAGATAAGCGAATATCCAAATAAAGCCAAGAACATCGCATAAAAGAGAGACAAGCCCCAATTTGTAATCAGTTTGGCGATAAAAAAATAGTCGTGAGGGATAAGATCGCGCGCACTGGGCCAGAGCCGGGTGTCGAAAATAAACAGGATGGCAACCGCCAACAGCCCAATTGGTATGAAAATCAATTTACTCTTTTTCATCGCATGGTTGTCATTCCCCATCGTTGCCGCAACCTAAAAAAAACCGAATTTCAGTTTCCCCAAATTTTTTCCCGAATCACTGAAGATTGGGGGAAAATATCATAGCGTTCATTTTTTGTACAGGCAATACGCAATAACTGAAATATTCTTGACTAAACCGCGTCGATCGTACATTATCCAAGTTTTATAAGCGTTCATTTTCAATAATCTATGCGCAAAATCGTTAACCTATCATCAACTTCTCGTGGGAGCGGCTTCCAGCCGCGATTAAGCGCTGAAAGTTTCCGTGCGGCCTATTATCGCGGCTGAAAGCCGCTCCCACAGAAGTAACACTACCCTTGAGTTAATAGCGCTGTATTCAAGCGTTGAAATTAAGATTAAAGAGATACACATGAATTTAGAACCGGTCATCGGGCTTGAAGTACACGCCCAGCTAAAAACCAACACCAAAATTTTTTGCGCCTGCTCAACATCCTTCGGCGCACCGCCCAATACCCACACCTGCCCGGTATGTCTCGGCATGCCGGGGGTGTTGCCGGTGCTCAACAAAAAAGTTGTCGAATACACCCTGCGCATGGCCCTGGCCACGAACTGCCGGATTTCCCGCAAAAGCCGTTTTGCACGCAAAAACTATTTTTATCCGGACCTGCCCAAAGGATACCAGATATCCCAGTATGAACTGCCGATTGCAGAGCACGGGTTCCTCGATGTTGACGTCAACGGCAGCCTTCAGCGCATTGGCATCACTCGTATCCACATGGAGGAAGATGCCGGCAAACTGGGTCATGACCCGCACCGGCCCGTCAGCATGGTGGATTTCAACCGCACCGGGGTTCCCCTGATTGAAATCGTCAGCGAACCGGACCTTCGCAGTCCTGCAGCCGCCGGGGCCTATCTCAGGCAGCTGCGATCCATCGTACGCTACCTGGCGATCTGCGACGGCAATCTGGAGGAAGGCAGTTTCAGATGCGATGCCAATGTGTCGATCCGCCCGCAAGGTTCCCAAACCCTCGGCACCCGCACGGAGCTTAAAAATTTAAACTCTTTCAAACATGTTGAACGTTCCCTGCAATATGAAATCAGCCGCCAGAAGGAAGTCCTGCTCGACGGCGGCCGGATCATTCAGGAAACGCGGCTCTGGGACCCGCACAAAGAAAAAACCACTTCCATGCGTGGTAAAGAGGAAGCCCATGATTACCGCTACTTTCCGGATCCCGACCTGCTTCCCCTGGTGATCGATGACGGTTGGATCCAGCGCATTGCAGACAGTCTGCCCGAACTGCCGGATGACAAAAAGAAGCGCTTCATGGAACGCTACGGGCTGCCGTCATACGATGCCGCGCTGCTGACGTCCGATCGGGAGATGGCGGATTATTTTGAAAACTGCGTGAGCCTGTTTCCCCATCCCAAACAGGTCAGCAACTGGGTAATGGGCGCCCTGCTGGGGCTATTAAACGCCCTGGGCAAATCCATCGACGAATCACCGGTTAACCCCGAAAATCTGGCCCGGCTGCTAGCCCTGGTCGAGGAAGGCGTGATCAGCGGCAAGATCGCCAAAACCGTCTTTGACGAGATGGGTCAAAGTGGCAAACCGGCCGAACAGATCGTTGCGGAAAAGGGCCTGGTTCAAATCACCGATACGGATGCACTGGAAAATGTGGTTTCAGATATCATCTCCGGACATCCCAAAGAAGTCGAAGCCTATAAAAGCGGCAAAACCAAATTATTAGGATTTTTCGTCGGCCGGGTCATGCAAGCGACGAAGGGCAAAGCCAACCCTAAGTTGGTGAATGAAATATTGAAACGACAGCTTGGGTAAACTTTGTTGGTTGTGAGTCATCTTGATGTTGGGTTTCGTGACCTCTACCCAACCTACAAGAATCCGA
>JBAVYC010000450.1:0-1854 GCA_049698595.1 Desulfobacterales bacterium
ATTCGTTACGGACAAAGCACGCGAGTTCCAGCCGGTACTTTTTTCTTTTTTAGAAGAATGGACGGATACTTTGTTTGAGGGGTTCAGCACCGAGGAAAGAGAACTCGCCCTACGCCTTCTCCACCGAATTGTGAAAACTGCATCGAAAGTCAGGACAGGTGAAGGGGCATATAGTAAATCTGATAAAGTTATTTAAGTAGAGCCTTCCTCGGGATTGCCCTTGCCGGTGTATTTGCTGCCCTCAACGTGCTGATCCTGAACAATTACGAAGGAGGTGACCGTGACAGGGTCATGGGTTGGCGAGGAAGCGCTCAGAGTTTTGGTGGGGTCATCTGGCCGCTTATCGGAGGTGCTCTCGGCGGCTTTTCATGGCATTTTCCCTTTGCCATCTACATGCTGGCAATACCCATTGGTCTGCTTGCCATGAGAGTTGTTCCGGAACCGGCACTCCATCACCTGACTGGACCAGCATCCGATAACGGTACAACGGTGTTCAAGTTATTAAAGCAAAATCCAATCCTTCTGCTGATCATTTACGGCCTTATGTTTTTTGCCAATGTACTGCTTTATGTTATTGTCATCTTTCTGCCCCAACTGCTGGAAACCTTCGGCATCTCAAGCACATTTCGGATCGGTATGTTTCTCACAGCCATGACGGGTTCTGCGGGGGTGACCGCCTTCATCTACGGGAAGATACGATCCCGATTTTCATATCCGACGATCGCTCTGACCGCTGTTGCAATTTGGTCAGTGGCGTTCACTATCATATCCCAGGCCTCTGATATCCGTGTCATCGCGGTGTCGATTGCCCTTTTCGGCGTCAGCCAGGGACTTATCTTGCCGACGATAATGGTGTGGATCGGAGACATTGTTCCGTCGTCCTTTCGGGGAAGATTCAGCTCTTATCTGGGAACCTTCGGTTTTATCGGCCAGTTCCTATCACCCATTCTTTTTGCCCCGATATTGATTATGGTGGGTCTTAAAGGAGTATTTGTGGTCGGTGCCGGAATCGGAGCCTCCTGGTTTTTCTTGTGTCTATTAGGACAAAGATATGTCAATAGTATGAAACCTCATATGAAAGGAGATTAACGATGCAACCACCAGATATAACGAGAGTGTTCAAAGGAGCGAGGAATGAATTTGAGGTCGAGATCGTCTTTGCCCGGGAAGCCAACCAGTCCCCCAAGGAAGGGCATACTTATGATGAGATCATCGTTGTGACAAATGGGGTCATTGAACTGGAGAGAAGCGACCGGTAAGGGATAGAAACCTATTCAAAGTACGATTACATCTTTTTGCCAAAGAATACCGTTCACCAGATCACTGCTAAAGAGGTTCCCGTTAAGTTAGTCATAATTCATCCTGACCGGAACGAGTAGAATTCACAGGACAGATGATTATCAAGCTAACACTAGTTTTGAAACAGTCGTTTTATTACCGATTATCTCAATGTATCTGCGGCAGCCAATATTATAGCCATTCTTGGTTATCGGGTTTAATCTGGTAGTGTTCCCCATTAATTCAAACAGGAGTTACAATGAAGAAGCTAAGCAGCAAAGGACAAAAATGGTTAAAATGCCTCCATATTTACTCAGCATGTGTTTGGGCAGGTTGTGCCACCGCCCTAACCATAAAGCTGTTTTTTGTTAATCCTGAGGATGGCGGCGAATTATATGGTATCCTCTCCACATTGGATTTTATCGATCTTTTTATTTTGGTGCCGGGAGCAATTGGAACATTTTTAACGGCGTTGGTTTACTCTATCTGGACCAATTGGGGTTGGTTTAAACACAATTGGATTACGGTTAAATGGATCATCTGTATTTTTGGTATAGTATACGGGACATTCTGGTT
>JBAVYC010000451.1:0-2229 GCA_049698595.1 Desulfobacterales bacterium
GGGTATTATCCGACATTTTCCGACTATAGCGGTTGTCATAAATATGTTTGGTTGGCTTGATTTCCTAACAAGCGCCATGGTGCGTGTAACGGTTTGAAATTAATATAAAAGATGACAACCGCGATCACCAGACGTATTTCCCCACGACTGCCTTGACTTTTTCCAGCAGGCCGAGTTTGAACGGCTTGACTACTTCTTCGCTGACAGCAATATCGGTTTTGATTTGCTCTCGCATTTTCCTGATGAAGGAAGAGGTGGAAAGCCCGTGAACGAACAGGGTAATCTCCTTGCTGGTGAGCATGCTCCGTGGCGTGAGGTTGGCCGAGCCGACGGCGACGATCCGGTCGTCGGTCATAATTACCTTGGCGTGAGACATGTGCGGATAGAGGAAGACCCTCGGAACCTTTCCCGGTTCTGAATCCAGCAACCGGTTAATCGTTGCCATGTTGGCATAGAGGTGGGTATCGGGGATCTTTGGCAGAATAACCTCCACTTCGACACCTCTGGCAGCAGCCCTCTTGACGGCTTCGATAACCTTGTCATCGGAAAAATAAGCATGCTCTATGACAACCCTCCTGGTGGCATTTTTTATTATCTCTATGGTTGCAGTGCGAATCTCTGTTCTTTCGCTGTTGTTGATTGCCAGTACCAGCGACGCAGAGAAGGGCCAGCGAAAATGTTTCAAAACCGTATTTTTGAAGGCCTCCGTCCATACGTTACCTCTAAGCAGGACCATATAGTCATGCCACTGCAGATGGTATTCATCGGCAATGTTCATCCCGCCGAAAATCACACCAATCTCATCAAATATGTAGTATTTGCTGTGATCCGTATCCGCGAATAGATCTGAAATCACCTGGATATTTTCATGGTCCTTCAAACCGGTCCTGGTGAATACCGGGCTCGGTTTGCCCTTGATCATGTCACCGAGTTCGAAAAACGTTCCCAGCATATCTTTACTGACGGCAACTCGAATGCCGCGGTCCGCGGCGGACTTGAGCTTTGCCACCACTGCCTGCCCGGTGCTGTCGTCCTTCCAAATGTAGGTCTGGATGTACACGGATGATTCAGCAGAATCGATGGCTGCAAAGATTTCGTTGAAAGCCGCTTTCCCGTCTACCAGCAATTCCAAATCGCTCAAATCCTGGGCAGGATTTGCGAAGAATTCGGACGACAATACGGTTTCCGGTTCCGGACCCAGCCCCAGGGGGTTGAAGACGAAAAAAAACAGCGCAACCATCAGCAAAAGGGCCAGGACACCCAAAAAAGAAAAAATTCTTTTTGGCACCGTCATGGGTAAATCTCCTTTGCATCAACGTGATAATCTAAATTTCTCGTGTCGAGTGAAAACAGCCATGCCCGGGGCAACCACAACCATGCCGATGGTAATAAGCGTTGCATACACGGCGCGGTCATAGCGTTTGATCTGGGCGCCGGTCAGCCGGCGAACCATGGAAAAGGAAATATTCCACCGGTGTACAGCCTAAAAAGAAAGCGGTATGGAATGGAAAGATTATGAATTCCATCGGCAAATGAAACAAATTTGGTCTTACCTAAAACTGGAGATGTCGTGCCTCAATCGATCTTGGATAATTAATTAAATTTATTGTGTATTTGTTCAGACAATCTATCATTTTGAGGAGCATATTTACAGAATTGATGTATAGCTGAAGTCCACAATTCAGCACAATTACGGATTTCGTTGTGTAATGTAAATGTCTTGATGCTCAGAATGTTTATTATTTTCTTCTGCTAATTTAAGAGTTTGATCAAATATAAAGTTTTATCCATTTTAATAATCTGTTGGTATACAGAAACCTAAAAGCGTCTCATACTCCTCAATCACATCTGATATGACTCATGTCTATATCTTTTCACCTTTTGTAGCTTTACTGGGATCATCTTTAAGGCCGGCATTCTGGTCTTCGGATCCATGGGCACGGCACTCATCAGGGAATTAAAATTGGGCTTGCTGAAATGGATCGGCGCGAAAAGATATCCACGCTGCAGACTGGGCTCGATTTTCAACGGCAATTCAACCGAACCGTGTGGGCTGGTCATGCGCACGATGTCATTTTCAGATAGACTGGCGACTTCAGTGTCTTGCGGGTTCATATCCAGATAGGATGCCGGTTTGAGTTTTGAAAGCTTGGTGGTCCGCCTTGACATTTCTCCGGTATTGAAATGTTCCAGCAGACGGCCGGTAATCAACACGTAGGGGTACTCCTC
>JBAVYC010000452.1:0-2511 GCA_049698595.1 Desulfobacterales bacterium
TTTTTGTACCAGCCCAGATTGTGAAAATTGGCCTCGGCCAGTTTGCTGTCGATATAATCACCGACCGGACCGTCAAGGACGCCGAACATGCTGGCATCATTTTTAAAGATGTAGGCCAGCACGGTCACGCCAATCTCGGGCGTATAGGTTGAAAGTTGTGCCGATCCCGGAATAGCGGCTTCCAAGGTGTTGTTTCTGACCATTTCACAAACTTCGCGGGTATTACCCAGGGTTGCACTGTGATGCACGGTAACATCGATGCGACCGTCGGTGAGAGCCTCGAGTTCCTTTTCGAAATACTGCGCTGCTTGTACCCAGGGGCTCACCGGTTTATGGCTGCACGCAATCCGAAGCTTATAATCAGCGGCATACATCGGCGTGGTCGCAAGCGACACGAGAAGCATCGCGGTCAAAATAAGTGAAACCTTTACAGCAAAATTTCTTGATTTTTTCATAAGACCTCCTTTTTTGTTTTCGGTGAAATACCGATGATCGGTTCGGCGACCATCCTGTTTAAATGGCCTTTGCCCTTGAGATCGATCATTGCCACGGTTGAATACTGAACTTACTCTTTCTTTTGCTCCTCCTTTGCCAGTTCTTTTACAAATTTTTCTCTTCCCAGCCTCATATGGCGACTCATGAGTGCCGCAGCTTTATCTTCATCCCGGTTACATATGGCCGCGACCATGTCCAAATGTTCCCGGATTGTCTCCCTGGGGTGCCGGACGAATCCACCGGGAAGATCGGCATGGTAGGTAAAGATGACGATGGCATAGGCCTTGAACACACTAGAAAAAATTTCACCGCCGGCTAGTTCCATTAAATATTCGTGGAACCCCTGATCCTCCTTGGCATAAGCAGCCAGGGCTTTCGGATCACCTTCCACATCGACATCCTTGAAGAATTCTTTAAGCTCTTTTATTTGCGACTCAGTGATGCGACGGGCAGCCCTTCTGGCGCCCAAGGCTTCCAGCGCCTCCCTTAGCTCCAAAACATCGATGATTTCTCTTTTGGTAAAGGTGCGAACATAGTGACCCCGCCTGGGCTTGGTTATGATGAGCATCTCCTTTTCAAGCATCTTGAGCGCAATCACGATTGGGGTACGACTAACCCCCAGATCTGCTTTCAATTGATCGATGGAAATTTTATCCCCCGGCATAAACTTGCGATCCAGGATCAACGATTTGATAATGTCATAGACCTCCAATTCTAAATTACGTCTAAGACCTAATTTCTCCATTTGTAAAACGCTGTTAGCCATTTGGATCGTTCAACCCCCTTTTCTGGCAAGCCTTTGAATATGAGACCGATCAGATTGGTGAACGAAATCAGTATAAATCAATTAATATTCAGATGTGACATGTGGTGTGTAAAATTTTACATTTATAAAATTTGATAGTCGATGGTAATTTTTTTGTCAAGAAAAAATTAAGGATTACGAGGATCGCAAGCGATCCTAGTTCCGAGATTTGATTTCTTAAACCCTATCCAGTCGCCATTGGGATACGGGAACAGATAAATGACCGATCAATCCTTCCGGATATTTTCAACCTGATTTTATGCTGCGTAACACGATGGCATCTTCAGGGCAGACCTCATGGCAACAAAAACACCTGATGCATTTTGAATAAGTGACCTCCGCCATCCGGCCCTTCACCTTGACGGCGTCTTTAGGGCAAATGCTTTCGCAATCCCCACAAGCTATGCATTTATCCGTTATAACGGGACTCTTTTGGGGAGGTTTTTTTCCGGTCAATAGATGATCGGCCGTGTTTGGTAGGCGGAATCCTTTATAGGCAACATCCTCGGGCCTTTGGAGTGGATAGTCAATTCTCTCAGGCCACAAACCGCGAACCTTGGCCCTTTTAAGTACCGGTATACCGACGGGCTCGATGCCTAAAATTTTGCATACCGAAATATCCATTGCCACACAATCTGTTGCTGCGAGTATCAAACCCATTTTTACGGGATCGCCGCTGCCAGGTCCCTGGCCTTGCATTCCCAGAATACCGTCCATGATGAATAGCTGTGGCTTCACGATGGTAAGAACATCCAGCATCATGTCCGCAAAACTGGCTTTGCGCGGGAATTGGGCATGGTATTTTGCCTTGGTGAGACCGGGAACGGCGCCATACATGATTTTGCAGGCCAGAGTCAAATATTGGAAGGAGTGGGTTTTGAGCTTTGGCAGTGCAATGATCTTATCGGCATTTAAGGCATAGTCACAGAAAGGAGACCGATGCAATCGTATGCCTTCCGGGATATCAAGTTTCTTGACACCCGTATTAAAGTTCAACGGAATCTCTTCTTCTTCTGCCAGATGCTCAAGTCCCGAGCGTTTATAGGCCTTTTTAAGAATTCTTTTGGAAAAGGGTCCTGCGGGGGAGTCTCCAATATACGGTTCTGCGCCGGCCTTTTTGGAAGCCTTAGCCACAGCTCTTACCAATTCAGGGTGCGTGGTCACGGCCTTTTCCGGCTCTTTGGCTGATAATAGGTTAACCTTGAGCAGGA
>JBAVYC010000453.1:0-2780 GCA_049698595.1 Desulfobacterales bacterium
AAGCCGCATCTTTTAGGGATCAACTGGGAATAAACTTTTCCTGAGGGAAACCGAAGGGAATTTTCTTAGGTACGCCGATTTAAGCGGTTATCAAACAGATAACCGCTTTTGCTTATTATCATTTTTAATATCTCGCCCGCTTGCGGCCGAGGAGCTTCATTTTAATACAGCTCAGCATAATCGTTTAACGCTTTGTTTTTTGCAGTTTTGCATGCTTTACAAAGGCTGGGTTAAATAGGGCTATGCGACTTTATTTTCTTTTATGTTTCTATTGAAAAATTTCCGTTTAGTCTTTTTTTCCATTTCCTGGTAGTGCTTTATCAGCCTTTCGGTGCTATGACTGTGCTCTTGTGAAATTTTATGCCGTAGTTGCCTAATTCTTTCGATAACTGGATCATCCTTCATTTTTATTCCTCCCATGACAAAAGCTCTACCGGCGTTATTAATGCCGGAACATAAAGACCTAAGAGCGCATTAAGTCGTCTTATGTGTGAAAACTTATTGGCATTTGCCAGATGTTTGCAGTTCCACGTTAATAGAAAATCACAGCCGTGAAAAGATGCAATTGCCAGATGAAGAGCGTCTCCCAATATATCAGCCGGCATTAGTTTGCGCTTTATATACGTCTCAACGATATCATGAATCTCCGTATTGATGCTTAAAAGAGGGA
This sequence comes from Desulfobacterales bacterium, assembly GCA_049698595.1. Taxonomy (GTDB): domain Bacteria; phylum Desulfobacterota; class Desulfobacteria; order Desulfobacterales; family JAFDCJ01; genus JAFDCJ01. The sequence goes on from JBAVYC010000453.1 coordinate 671, forward strand.
TATCTGCAACCAAATTCAGAATTTTTTCTTTATTGGGATAATCTCCACGTTCAAGTTCTTCTATAACTGCGATGCTTGTAACAAGCTGATAGTGTTCACGCTGATTATTCCACCATTCCCTTGTCCAATTTCTTCGTGCAATCATCTCAGGCTCAGTTCTAACTTCCTGGTAGAAGCTGGGAATTGTCGTTTCTATGTAAACAACTCTTTTCATTATTCGAGATGCCTTTTTTAATCTCTTTTAGGGTCTAATTCCCCACAGGTTGTTGCGATAGAATCCACAAAATAAATTGAATGATACCCCGCGGTTTGCCGTGGGTAGGTTCATTCCGGATTTAAAGGCCTGCTCACTAAAAAAAATAATAATCCTGATTTAAATTTTTGACAACCATTTTTATCGACAAATCCGGTAACCTTGAAAACAGAGAAGAAAAAGAGGAGGTAGGTTCTCTATTAGCAACATCATGCCACGGTTTGAGAATCTTGTGAAGATGGGGTTAAATTGACGCTTACATATAAAGCGCCCGGCCCGGTTCGCAAGCTGCCTCGACTATTTCAATGGGATGTTCATCAGTTTGAAAAAAGTATCTGCCCTCGCCGGTGATAATTTTCGGAATTTGATCATTTGTGAAGGAACCTTCATTGACAGGTATCGGTTGATTGGTGGAATTATTTGCTTGTGATAATTTGCTGTACTGGTATAAATTAAAGGAATGTTTGGGTTTTCTTGACAAAATAGATTGAAAAACGGTAACTTGGCCAGAAATTAGTGCTCCGGTAACCAATTCGCTTTCTAATGTACAGAACACAATCAATGGATAACTCCCGATTAGTTTATTCAACTGAAACAGGCAAAATCTGCTCATTGTGTCAAAAACCTGTTGCTGAATGTATCTGCAAAAAGAAAAAATCAAGATTTCAAACAAACATAAAATATGATGGCATAATTAGGATTCAACGTGAAGTAAAGGGACACAAAGGTAAAACAGTGACCACAGTTTCTGCCTTTCAACTTGCTGACGATGAATTAAAAAATCTTGCCACTCAATTAAAGCGCCGATGCGGGACTGGTGGATCGGTGAAAGATGGCGTTATCATAATACAGGGTGATCATAGGGACACCTTGATCACTGAATTAAAGAATCGGGGGTTTAAAGCTAAGATCGCCGGTGGATAGAAACAGAAAAAACGAGAAAGGAAATCTTAAATGACAGTTAAACAGGATCTGAAAGCATTGCAAATGGAATTTAGGGCACTGGGCAAAAAAGTGGAAAAGCTGACGAAGGCTGTTGAAAAAGCTGAGAAGGCACAAGTGCAGGCAGCGAAAGCCAAAACAGTGAAAAAGGCACCTGTCAGGAAGAAGGCTCCAGTGAAAACTAAAGCGACCGCTGTAAAAACCAGGGCGACAAGGGCTAAAAAACCGGCTGCGAAAAGGAGGGTGACAAAGAAATAGAAATAACGGCTTGCCCGGGAATATTTATAGGAAATACGCAGCATCCTGCGTATTTTTTCCATTGGCAAGTGATAATGGGGAAGAGATCAGGTCGTTTATTTTGCAGCCGAAGTCCGGAAGTATGACGCGCGCTCATATTGTGGTAAACAGAATGATCTAAAGAGTTTCGCAAACATGATAAAAGAATCCAAAAAATGAGCGCCTTCAAAAACGAATTTTCCTGGTCCATATCCCGAGACAGAATCTTTCAAACCTGCCCCCGCCAATATTATTTCAACTATTACGGTTACTGGGGCGGATGGGAGATAAACGCTCCCCAGAGAGTCAAGCAAATCTATGTTCTAAAACAACTAAAAAACAGCTACATGTGGGCCGGGGAAAAGGTTCATGATTGTATTGAGCGCACCTTAACAAACCTCCAGCGCGGTATATCTGTCCTTGATGTCGATCAGATCGTTGACATCACCCTCAGCCAGATGAGAGAGGAGTTCAGGTCATCCCGGGAAAAACGGTATCATATCAAACCAAAGACCTGTGCTCTATTTGAGCACGAATATGATGTGCCAATTTCAGCCGGTGATTGGAAAAAGATAGCCGGCAATATGGAGCAATGCCTGAGGAATTTTTACAGTTCAGAAACCTTTAACATGCTCAAGG
>JBAVYC010000454.1:0-6418 GCA_049698595.1 Desulfobacterales bacterium
CTTATCTGATTTTCAAATGTCGATCAGCTCCTAGTTTTTAGATTGCATTAACTGATCGTAAAACCAGTGATCGTGTCGTAGAAAAAATACTTTCATATAATGCGCAAACTTTCTGATATTTATCCTAAATATGCGGCCTTCCGATTTGAATTCTCCTGCAAAAGAAAATTAACCACCGGATCGGCCGCAAATTGGCACATGCTTTGCTCATAAAGGGAATGATTGTAAATCACTGGTTGCCCATGGACCGGTTGTAAAAAAAAATTGAGGCCACAAACGCTGAAGATGTAGACCTCATCGCGATGACGGTCATGGATGGGGGGCTTGTCCGCTTTTTATCGTTCGGTCACGGTGGGCTGAATAAAAAAAAGTTCAAAATAATATATCAGTTAAATGAAAAGATGAAAATGAAAAGACCGGCCCCACAAAATGACATCACAGGGATAATTCTTGCAAATCAATGGGATGAGGACGGAAACGTAATCGGGGTATCTGTATATACTGATCTGGAGGAAATTTATATCGTTGCACAAACAAAACAAATAAAGGAGTGATTATGAGAACCAAACACCACCATCGATTGCATCTTAGCGTTATTCTGTTGATTTTTTTTCTGTCTGCTGGTGTCTGCCGAGCTGATGATCTGGCCAGAGACCGAGCGAGTCTTCGAGGCATAAAGACTGTTGTTGTTCGGGTTCACACGTTTGAGCACGAGTGGGCCTCCGAACTCGCAAAAGCCGGTCTGAAAGAAGCCGTGTTGCAGGCGTCTATCGAACGCCAACTTGAAAAATCCGGCATTACGGTTATCACGGAAGAAGCGTCCAAGAAAACCGAGACAGAGGGCATTCTCAATGTGAGGATAAAATTTTTGGATCCCGAGCCTCCCAGGAAAACTTTCGCAACCTCGGAGGAAGAGAAAATAGAAAAGCTAGATCCTAAAAAAAGGTATGTTTATGCAATCCGTCTCAACCTTCGTCAACCAGCTTCGCTGCGGCGAACCCCGGCGGTAAGTGTCTTCGCCATCACCTGGCAGACCGAATCAGTGGGATTGAGACGATTGGCGTTGATCCGGGAGGATTTCGAAAATACGGTGAACGTTTTCATCGAGGCCTATTTATCCGAAAATCCGGATATTAAAAAGACCGATTGAGCCCACGTTTGATCTGCTCGCTTAACCCCAACGTTGCAAAAGCCGGAGGGCTTCAGAGTCAAGGCGTCTGAGGGTGAAGTCGTAGTTCTTTACTTCGAACCCTCAGCAACGCAGAATCTGAAGTCCTCCGGCTTTCCCGAAGGGTAAACAACATGGCAAAATCGACCCCATCATTCGACTTCACAAATGGAGGCATCAAAGAAATGGCCATTTTGCTATAATATTGACAATGATTGCGGAGCATTATCTAATCTTTGGCATGTTGTTTATGCAACTAAGGGGTTTTCGTGGCTATTGACAAACAACGCCATTATTACCATCTTCAGGTCTGCAAAAAGTAATTTCCCATCCCTTCTTAATCTTGGGCAAAACCAACAGCGATATCATGGGCAATTAACATAATTTTTATCTAGTATTTTGGGATGGATTGCCTGCCAAACAAGGGATCACATCAAGTATGGGAAGGAAAAAGAGCATGACACAAAATAAGACAAAGAAAAAATCAGCGCGTTCGTTGATCAAAAAATTAGGCCTTATCATCATTGGATTATTTTTACTTTACGTGATTGCCGGCTTTTGGGTGGTCCCGCTCCTGCTCAAACCCAGACTGGAAAAAGAATTGTCCGGTCAAATCGGCCGTAAAGTGACCATTGAAGAGATTAAGCTAAATCCTCTGTTCCTGTCGGCTACGACCACCAATCTGACCGTTTACGAAAAGGATGGAAAGCCATTTGCAGGATTTAAGGAATTATTGATTGATGCCGAGCTTTCTTCCATTGTGAGGTGGGCCGTAACCTTTAAGGAGATTCGGGTGCTGTCACCTTTCGGCGTGCTGAAGTTATTGCCGGACAAAACCTTAAATATTACGGACATACTCACCAAATTCAGTCAACCCGAGCCGGAATCCGAACAGCAGGCTGAGTTACCCCGCGCCATTCTTTCAAAATTGCAGGTTGAAGACGGAAAATTTACTGTGGAAAATTTGTCCGGAGCAGAACCGGTCATAGAGACGTATTCCCCCATTAACTTCTCTTCGGAGAACGTGAGCACCCTGAAGGAACGTGAAGGTGCTTTCAAATTTGCAGGCGTCGGCCCCCTGGGTGGCAATTATCAGCTCGATGGCCAGCTTTCCGTTAATCCGGTCCGGGTTCAGGGAAGCTATTCCACGACCGGCACCCATCTCAGCCAGTTGTGGAATCATATAGAAGACCAGGTATCTTTCCAAATCAAAGCGGGCACAATCGCCACATCCGGCAACTATTTATTGGAATTGATCGACGGTAACCTGAACGCCAAACTCCAGAATGGCGTCTTCGAACTTAAAGATTTTCAGCTCACGGAAAAAGGCCAAGAAAAGGTACTTATTTCAATTCCGTCCTTCTCTATACAGGGAATCAGTGCGGATGCTGATGCCCGCGAAATCGTCGTTGACCAGGTGAAAAGTGCCGATGCCAAGGTAGAATCCTGGCTGGCGCCTGATGGAACCGTTCATCTCCAGCGTCTATTCATTACGGATTTGCAGAAATTGGAGGAAACGCAAAAATCCAGCTCGACTGCGCCCGAAACGGCAGAAAGCAGTCCGTGGCATGCCACCATCCATAAAATAGACGTCAACAACTGGGGTGCTGTCTTTGAAGATCGGACATTGCCCAATCCGGCCCGTATCACCGTGGAAAACGTAACGGTTAGCGTGGAAAATCTGGAAAACAAGAAAGATTCAAAGGCCAAAATCGCCCTTGCTCTGCAAATAAACCAGGCCGGAACGGTCAAGGTAAATGGTACCGCCGGTATTGACCCGCTGTCGGCGGATCTGGAAGTGTCTTCCGACAAAATTGCTTTAAAAGACGTTCAACCCTATGTCGACACGGCGCTGAATGCCCAAATCGCATCGGGCATCATCAGTTCCAAAGGGCGCATCCTATACCAGGGCAAAGACGACACGCTGCACGTCAAACTAGAGGATGGCGTCTTCGAACTAACAGATTTCCAACTCGCGGAGAAAGGCAAAGATAAAGTGATTATTTCGATACCGTCCTTTTCTGTGATAGGCATCGGTGCGGATGTCGATACACACGAAATCGTTGTCGAACAAGTCAAAACCGCTGGTGCCAGGATAGAATCCTGGATAGCGCCCGACGGAACCCTTAATCTCCAGAGCTTACTAATGCCGGATTTGCAGAAACCGAAGGAGGAGAAAAAAACCGGCGCAACCGAGCCCAAACCGGCTGCAAGCAGTCCATGGCATGCGATCATCCAAAAAATTGAGGTGGACGATTGGGGTGCTACCATTGAAGATCGTGCATTGTCCAAACCGGCACGCATCACCGTTGATGACGTGACGGTACGAATAGAAAATCTGGAAAACAAGAAAAATTCAAAGGCCAAGGTCGACCTCACACTTCAACTAAACCGGGCGGGAACGGTCAAGGTGAATGGTACCGCCGGCATTGACCCGCTGTCAGCGGATCTGGAAGTGCTTTCTGACAAAATTGCCTTAAAAGCCTTTCAACCCTATGTCGACACGGCACTAAATGCCCAAATCGCATCGGGCACCACCAGTTCGAAGGGGCGTATCTTATACAAAGGCAAAGAAGGCCAACCGCAAATCCGCTATCAAGGAGAATTAAGCCTCGATGGCCTTGAGATCAGAGATCGCATCCAAACTGAAGATTTTATTAGCCAGAAGCAATTCAAAGCCAGCGGGGTTGTCTTAGATATTCATCCCAACAAATTGCATGTCGCAGACGTTTTAATCGATAAAACCCACGCCAGCGTGACCATCGACCAAAACGGCACGGTCAATGTGGTTCAGGCCTTTACGCCAGTTCCTAAAAAGGGTGAAAAAGGGAAGAAACATCTGATAGAGCGGTTGGTCGATTTCTTAATTCTGCAAATTAAAGGGCCGATGCCAGTGAGTATTGACCTGGTTAACCTTGATAATTTCGCGGTAGATTTTGTTGATGGCTCCATAGCGCCGCCATATAAAACCCACCTGGAGATTACGAAAGGGACGATGAAAGGGATGTCTTCAGATCCTTCGGCCATGGCTGATTTCAAAATAGACGGCGCCATCGACCAATCAGCCATTATTAAAAGTGCCGGTCAGATGAACCCCTTGAATGCCATGCATTATGCCAAAGTAGATTTTTCGTTAAAGGATTTTAAGCTCAAACCTGTTACTCCTTACTCCGCTAAGTATGTCGGATACAAAATCGAAGAGGGCGCATTAGAGCTGGATCTAAAGTACCGTGTTGATAAAAATACGTTTAGCGGCGATAATAAAATATTTATTGATCAACTGACACTGGGTGACAAGGTAGACAGTCCTGCTGCCACCGATCTGCCGGTGGCGCTGGCGGTCACTGTGCTGAAAGGCGCCGATGATCTTATCACCCTCCAGGTGCCTGTCAGCGGGGATATCAATGACCCGCAATTTGACTTTGGCCAAGCTATTTTAAGTGCACTCACGGGAATAATGACAAATGCCACCAGTCCACCGCCCTCAACCGGTACGGATAGTTCAGCGGCTTCAGCCGGTACGGATAGTTCAGCGTCTTCAGCCGTCACAGATAATCCACCGTCTTCAACCATCGCAGATATCGATGACATTAAGGGAGAAGAAGTGCGGTTTATTGAATTTGAATTTGGCCTTTCGAAGTTAAGTGAGCAGGCGACGAAAAAGCTGGATGCGCTGGCGAAATTCATAGCCGAAAGCTCTGCTTTAAAATTGGGCATCGAAGGTACTGCCGTCCGCCATATGGACCAGGCCCAGATAGCAGAAAAGCAGGGCGAGCAAGAAAAGACAAGCAACGAACAGAAGGCTGCCAAAGATAGGCCTGTCGACGATAAGCAGTTGGTAATGCTTGCACTGACGCGTGCAAATGAAGTAAAAAAATATTTGATCCAAAAGGGCAAGATCGCTGAAACGCGTATTCAATTAAAACCCCTTAAAATTCTAGCCATTACCGCTGAAGCGTATGGCCGTGTGGAATTGCACCTGTCCGGGCAATAGACGTGCAAGGCCTGGTTAGGACAATTTGTTTCCATAGAAATCCAGGATAGCGAAAAAGAAGGTAAAAAAGCCAACGAATAGAAATGCAAACCGACGGTGCTCTCATTGGCACCAAAACCCACAAAGTACAAAGGAGGTAATTATGTCCAAAAAATCAGTTCAGTTAATGTTGTTGATGTTGGTAATTTTGGCGTTCACTTTTAACGGCGGCCTTCAAGCCGGTGAGATTGTCTATTCCGATGACATTCGCGAAAATGTCGTCAATAAAGAGGTGCTTGTTAAAACAGCCGACAATGTCATCGTAATGGTGGACTCTTCCAGCTCCATGGCAGCGATAAACAAAACCTACAAAAAGCCATACTACGAACTTGAGAAGGAAGCCCTCAAAACCGGTTTCGGGCGGCTGCCGGATCTTGGCTACAATGTCGGCATCTATAAATTCACGCCATGGGAAGCTCTGTATCCGGTTCAGAAATTTGACGCAGCCGGGGTAACGGAGGCTTTGAACAAGCTTCCGGCGGAACCGGCCGGAAAGACCCCGCTGGTAAAGAGTCTGAATGAATTGGACACCGTATTGAAAGATCTGAGCGGCAAAACGGTCGTCTATATCTTCAGCGACGGTGGTTACGATAAATTGGCAGGCTCTAAAAGCCCCGGGGACAAAACAACGGAGCTGGCAAAAAAGTATGACGTTTCCTTCCAGGTGATCGATTATTCCGTTCAAGAAAGGGACCGTAAGACGGTCGATGACATGGGCAGGGCCAATATGAGCTCGCGGGTGATTCCGTTCGACTCATATGTCACACAACCTTTCTATGCCCTGGGCCCATTGTACTATACAAAGTGGGATACAGAGGTTGTGACGACATCGGAAAAGAAAGTCGCAGGGTATAAGATCAACAATATCCTGTTTGAGATCGACAAGTCCGATCTTTCATCGGCGGCGCAAGAAGAGCTCGATGGGGTCGGAAAGTTTCTCAAGGAGAAGCCGGAGGCCTTTGCCGCGTTGTTCGGTTACACCGACGATACCGGCAAAGCAGAGTACAACATGGAACTTTCCCGTCGCAGAGCTGAGGCGGTGGCCGATTATCTGCAAAAAAACTATGAGCTTGGCTCCGATCGCGTGGTTGCCAACTGGTACGGTGCTGAAAACCCGATCGCCGGCAATGACACCACTGAGGGCCGGGCCCAAAACCGCCGCGTAGAGGTTTCAATCGGCGGGATGTGATCTGCATGTTTTGCACCGGAGGCCCCCT
>JBAVYC010000455.1:0-2754 GCA_049698595.1 Desulfobacterales bacterium
GGTTACAACATTACTCCGATTAAGCTAAAACAAACTGGGAGTTATTCGTTACTGGTTATTCGTTAATCGTTAGAGCGGAATGGTATCTTTTCTTATAGTTCACCTACCGTAGGGTAAAAAAACGATGCGGGCATCCATTCCAAATAACGAATAACAAATAACTAATAACGCCTAATAGAGCGTTTTTTGCTCAATTGGGGTAAGGGAACTTTTGATGGAGCTAAAAGGAAAAACTGTCCTTGTGACCGGAGGTGCCTCCGGTCTGGGAGAAGCCTGCGCGCGCCGGTTTGCGCTGCAGGGCGCAAATATCGGTATTCTCGATGTCGACGAAGGAAAAGGCGGCCGCCTGGCCGCCGAATTGGGGGCGCAGGCGATATACTGCCGGACGGACGTCACCAGCGAGCAAAGTGTTCAAGCTGCCGTGGACAGAACAGTCGAGGAATTCGCGCGACTTGCCGCAGACATCGTCAAGAATCCCATGTTGAACGGGGAAACAATCAGGTTGGACGGCGCCATCCGCATGGCAGCCAAGTAAAACCCTAATTGAGCCAAGCCCAATTACCAGATACCGAATACCGTAAAGTGGATGATCATGGACATGGAAAGAATTGAATATGTAAAAGAAGGCATGCAGGCATTTGTCGAGAAGCGGACACCCACATTTCAAGGACGATAAGTGTTGCTTCCTCCCACAAATACATTAAAAAAATCGGGGTTGATTCCACCTTCGGCCACTTTGTAGTTTGTAGGTTGGGTTGAGCGTATCACGGGTTATGTTGGGTTTCGTTAAACTCAACCCAACCTACACGTGTCAGTTCGATTGCGTAAAGCGAAACCCAAAAATGGCCGATTTTAGAACCGAGCCCAAAAAATCGGACAGGTTATCTCAATTAGAGTTGAATCGTTGGACTAAGCCATTTCTACAATTACTGTATCTATTTTAACTGTGGAGGTTATATGCGCGAAGTTATAGTACTGGGAGCCGGAATGACTCAATTCGGCAATTCGGATCTCTCCCAAAAAGAAATGTTCGCCCAGGCGGCAATCGAGGCCCTGGAGGATGGGCAGGTCAAGGCCAGGGACCTGCAAGCACTTTTTATCGGCAATGTCCTGGGTGGATTTGAAGAGGGCCAGATCAACATTGCCCCTTTTCTGGCAGCCGAAATTGGGATGCCGATGAATGCCCCGGCCACCCGATTCGAAGGCGCCTGCGCATCCGCGACCGTCGCCATCCGGCACGGGGTGCTGCTGGTGGCCTCCGGTGTCTATGATCTGGTGATGGTGGGCGGCACCGAGAGAACAACCATCATGGGGACGGCATTGGCCACCCGCACATTTGCGATGGGGAGTCACTCAGAGTATGAGCGCTTTGCCGGCATCACCTTTCCGGGCGTTTTCGGCATGGCGGCCCATTTGTACGCCCATAAATACGGGATTCCCCTGGCCCAGTTGAAACGCAGCATGGCGCTGGTCGCCGTTAAGAATCACCACAACGGAACATTGAATCCTCTGGCGCACTTCCGCAAGGAAATTACGGTCGACACCGTACTGGAAGGGCCAATGATTGCTGACCCGCTGCAATTGTACGACTGTTGCCCGTTTTCAGATGGGGCCGCCGCCTTGGTCATCGGAGCGGCCGAAAAATTCAGAGCACACGTTTCCAAACCTATCACTGTCGCCGGTGTCGGCCAGGGCAGTGCCGGAGCGATTTATGCCCACCGAGATATTACCCGGGTCAGGGCCCGTGAAACGTCGATTAAAGAGGCATACCGCCAGGCCGGCATCGGACCCGACGATGTGGATGTCTGCGAACTGCACGACTGTTTTACGATTGCCGAGATTATGGCTGTCGAGGGTCTCGGTTTTTTTGAATTCGGTCAAGGGGCGGCCGCTGTGGACCGGGGCGACACTGCCCTGGATGGTAAAATTCCGATCAACCCGTCCGGGGGATTGAAAGCCAAGGGGCATCCCATCGGGGCCACCGGTGCCGCGCAAGCCTATGAGATTGTCAAACAGCTCAGAGGCGAGTGCGGTGACCGGCAGGTCGAAGGCGCCAAAATCGGCGTGGTCGATACACTGGGAGGTGATTTCAGTACCGTTTGCAACCTTGTGTTAAGGAGGAATTAAATGCAATCTTATCCTTTACCATATACTGTGTTTCTGGAACGAATGAAGACGGGCGATCTTCCGGGATTGAAATGCTTGGACTGCAGCGGTTATATCATCCCACCCAATGCGGTTTGTCCCGAATGTGGCAGCTCGAAGTTGGCGCCGCACTCATTTTTGAAAAAGGGAATTCTGAAAACGTTTACGATTGTTCGCGTCGGTCCCGCCGGCTTTCAGGTGCCGTATATCGTCGGCTTAGCCGAGCTTTCGGAGGGACCATGGGTAATGGGGAATGTTGTCGATATCGATCCTGCAACAGCCGAGATGGACTTAATCGGAAAAGAAGTCTCGATCGGCTATCGCTTGATTGCCAACGAGACCGGTGAAGGTCCGGATGAAGGCGTTGCATTTACCTTTGCCATCCAAGCATAAACCGCAACCTTCAATTTTCAATTATCGGCCTCGACAATGCGTCGATTGTTCTGATTGCCGCAACGGTTGCCGACCCCGATCGAGGCGAAAATATATCAACATCTTAAGGCGGCCTGGTTGAAGGACCAGGGGCGCGAGCATGCCTTCGAGGCATCCGCCGCCAAGCTGTATGCCTCCGAGATGGTTGAAAAAGTTGCCAGTGATGCGGTTCAAATC
>JBAVYC010000456.1:0-6879 GCA_049698595.1 Desulfobacterales bacterium
CAACCTGGTGTTGGAACTCATCGAAAAGGAGAAGATTACCCAGTTCTTCGGTGCACCTGTGATGTACTCCTTTATGATGAGTGTCCCAGACTTCGATAAATACGACTTGTCCTCGGTGCGCTACTACGGCTACGGTGCCGCTCCCATGGCCGCAGAGGCGGTGAGAAGGATGATCGAAAAATTCAAAACCGACCAATTCTTCTGCCTCTGCGGCCTCACCGAGGGCGGTCCGGGCGGCGTGGCCCTGTACCCAGAAGACCAGATCCGAAAGGCCGGCGCGGGCGGCAAGTACATCGTCAACATGGAGACCCGTCTGGTGGATCCCGAGGACAACACCATCACTGAGCCCGGCGTGGTGGGAGAACTGGTCATACGGGGCGAGACCACCATGAAGGAGTACTACAAGAATCCCGAGGCGACCGCAGAGACCATCAAAGACGGCTGGGTCCATACCGGCGATCTGGGGACCATGGACGATGAAGGATACATCACCCTAGTGGACCGGGCCAAGGACATGATCATCACCGGCGGCGAAAACGTCTACAGCAAAGAGGTCGAGGACGCCATCTTCCAAAACCCGGCCATTGCCGATGCGGTGATCATCGGGGTGCCCCATGCCGAGTGGGGCGAGACCGTCATGGCCGTGGTGGTGCTCCAGGAGGGAAGGAGCCTGTCCCTGGAAGATCTGCGCGAGTTCCTCAAGCCGCGCATCGCCGACTACAAGATCCCCCGGCTCCTGGAGGTGGTCAAGGCCTTGCCGCGAAACGTCTCGGGCAAAGTGCTCAAGTTCAAGATGCGCGAGGAATTCAAGGACAAGGGCGTGAAATAATCCGTTTGCCGGTTCGCCAGTTCCAGACAGGGGTCGGACCAAGGTGGAGCACCGCCAACTGAGGCATGAGCTTAACAATTCCGAATCCGAACATTCCGAATCCTTGTCGGACCAAATTAACTAATTCAAAAAAATTCATCTATTCTTGCGCTTTATCTGAGCAATATCTGCTATGAAAGGCAATTGGCAATGTTTCAGATGGTACCCCCAATCAGGCACTTCTCGATAACACCCCGACCAGCCCCTCCAATGCCAGGGTGTAGCCGTGGGAACCGAAACCGGCGATCCGGGCGGTAACGATATCTGCAATCATCGATTGGTGTCGGAAGGGCTCACGCCGGTAGATATTGGAAAGGTGAACTTCGACTAGCGGGATATCCAGCATTACCAGTGCATCTCTAATGGCGACGCTGGTATGGGTGTAGGCGGCCGGATTGATCACAATCCCACGGACAGAGCCGGCGGCCTGCTGGATCTTATCGACGATGGCCCCTTCATGATTGGATTGGAATGTCTCCACTTCGATGCCCAGTTCTTCACCCTTTTCCTGCAGCCGGGCATCGATCTCAGCCAGGCTTTCATGACCGTAAATGTGGGTTTCCCTCTTACCGAGCATGTTCAGATTGGGTCCGTGAATGACCAGGATTTTTTTGTGATGAGATTTCTCCGGCATTGCTTTTCCTTCCTTCCTTATTTTTACCGTAGACACCCGAAGATAATCCGCGGACAAAATGTCTGCGTCCGTCCGCGTCTGTCGAGCGAGCAAAGTAAGCGGGCGGTTCATTAAAAAAAACGCTATCATTCATTAATTTTTTCCGACTCTGCTCAATTAACTTTATCTACTCAGTCAACTTAATCAACCAAATCAACCAATCAACTTAATCTCCAAATCAACCAATCAACTTAGTCAACCAAATCACCCTGCTCCAACCTGATATTTATGTCCTGCATGACATCCATAAATGCAATCCGTTTTTCTTTGGCATAGGCATTATAGTGATGCATGTCCAGAAACAACTGCCAGGTATCGCGTTCGACGACTTCCAGAATATGCAGCAGTCTTTTGTAACCTTCCGTATCTATATCGAGTTGCTTGGCACCGTATTCGGACAATGTTCTTCCGATAAAATGGGTCAGGGAAAGACTGGTAGCGATCTGTTCGTCATGCTCCTGCGGTGTGGCCTCGATCACAACCAGCTCCTTTGACTCTAGATAGGCTTTGATATTCCGGTAATTTTTTTTTGCGATGCGGACCTTGCACAAACAGATCTTTCCGCCCGCCAGCGAATCGGATGCGCTGTCCGGTCCGAACATGGGGTGGGTCGCCAGGATCGACACCGTCCGCGGCAGGATGCCGGTCATCAGACGAACGGGATATTCCTTGACCGAACACACATCCACGATCAGGGCATCCGGTCTGAGTAGCGGTGCGATGTTTTGCAAGACCTCTTGCAACACCGAAATGGGAACACAGGGTATGACGATATCCTGCCGACAAACTGTTTCGAGAGATACCGCGTGGCCACCGACGCGGGATATTTCCGCTGATTTATCGGTCCGGTGGTAAACAGCGACCTCAAAATCTTCTGCCAGATAGCGCGCCGCCAGTTTTCCAAAGCGACCAAATCCGATAATTCCAATCATAATGCCTCTGCTATTTTTTTAAATCCGCTTTCCAGTCTCTCCTGAGAAGCGGCATAGGATATCCTGATATGGCCGCCCATGCCGAATACCTCGCCGGGGACGACGGCCACGCCGGAGTTTTCCAGCAAACGCCCGGCAAATGCAGCCGACGTCAGGCCGCCTTTCAGATGATGCCTGACGTTGGGGAAAAGATAGAAAGCGCCCCGGGGTTTTACACAGTCAAATAATTCCAGCGCCCGGCCATAGGCGTAATCTCTTTTACGCTCCATGTCGGCGCGCCACCCTTCCAGATCGCGGGCATCCATGGCAAGCGCGGCCAGGGCGCCGTGCTGGGCAAAGGTGCAGACATTGCCGGTCATATGGCTTTGCAAGCCGGCAACAGCCTGGATAAATTCCTGCGGGGCGGCAATATAGCCGACTCTAAACCCGGTCATCGCATAGTTTTTAGAAAAGCTGCGGGTAATGATCAACAGATGGCGAATGGCTTTAATATCGAAAAGGCTCACAGACTTAACCTTGTCATAAACAAATAAACGATAGGCTTCATCCGATATCAGGTATAAATCACGCTCAAGGGCAATTTCGGCAAGCGCAGCAAGATCCTCTGCCGGATAGACTGCACCGCTGGGATTGTTGGGTGAGTTGACCAGAATAGCACGGGTTTTTGGTGTTATGGCCCGTTCAATTTTTTCGCAGTCCAGCTGGTGATCACAGGTATCAACGAATACCGGACGGCCGCCGGCAAGCTTAACCTGTTCTGGAAAGCTCACCCAGTAGGGTCTGGGTATGATGATCTCGTCCAGAGGGTCGCAGATGACCTGGAAGATGGCGTACAAACATTGCTTGGATCCGTTGGAAACAATGATGTTGCACTCATCATAACCGTTAAACTGCTGCGCCAGGCGTGATTTTAATTCCGGCAGTCCCGCCGCCGGGCTGTATTTTGTGTTGCCGGCAGCCAGGGCCTGTTGGGTAGCCTCAATGACCTTACCAGGTGTGTCGTATGGCGGTTCGCCCACCGCCAGATCGATGATATCTCTGCCCTGGCTTCGCAACTGTTGAATGAGCCGGGTGAAGTGTACCGTGCCGGAGGGTTCAATTTGGCCGATGCGATCTGATAGTTTCATTACCGATATATTTGTTTTGATGGTTGAGTTCGTTAAAATAAAACCTATAAGTAGACAGGATTCCTTAATTCGTCCTTCGCCATTGGTTTCTAATCCGCATTCCCCATTCCGAATTCAAATTCCCCTGCTTCTCTGCTGCAGTGCCAGATCAGCGATAACCAAAGCGGCCATGGTTTCGACAATCGATACGGCCCGGGGCACAACACAGGGATCATGGCGGCCTTTGGCCTCCAGGGTGATCGCATTGCCGTCGAAATCGACCGTACGTTGAGCCTGACCGATGGTCGCGGGCGGTTTAAACGCCACCCGGAAAATAATGGGCTCCCCATTTGAGATTCCCCCCTGGACCCCTCCACTGTAATTGGTAAGTGTCCCTAAACGATCTCCTCTTTTTATAAAGGAATCATTGTGTTTCGAACCGGTCAGGCGGGTCCCTGAAAATCCGGAACCGATTTCAAATCCTTTGGTGGCTGGAATCGACATCATGGCCTGAGCCAGACATGCTTCCATCTTGTCGAACACAGGTTCCCCCAGTCCGGCAGGAACATTGCGGCATACGCAGGTTATGATACCGCCAAGGGAGTCCTGAGCTTCCTTGGCATCCTTGATTGCTATCACCATTTGCCCGGCATCAGCTTCAGAAGGACAGCGAACAATGGTTTCGTCCACCGCTTTGCGGGTTATGCTGTTTTGATCGATTTCAGAAGCAGTAATCGTACCGACCGCATTCACCCAGGCCACGATTTCAATCCCGTATTCCTTATAGAGAAATTTTTCAGCGATAGCTCCCGCAGCCACCCGCCCGATGGTTTCCCTGGCGCTGGATCTTCCACCGCCACTAGAAGCCCGGATTCCATACTTCATCTGATAGGTATAATCAGCGTGGGACGGACGGGGAATCGATTGCATCGCAGCATAGTCACCCGGTTTCTGATCCCGATTGGCCACGCTCAGCGCTATGGGTGTGCCCAAGGCCCGGCCATTTTCAACGCCCGACAAAATGGTAACCTGGTCGGTTTCGTCCCTGTCGGTCGTCAAACGGCTCTGGCCGGGACGACGCCGATCAAGCTGGGGTTGGATATCTTCTTCGCTGAGAGACAATCCGGGGGGACAGCCGTCTACCACCGCACCGACTCCCTTACCGTGAGACTCACCAAAAGTTGTTACTCTAAACAAGGTCCCCAATGTGCTAGACATGAAAAATATCTCCAACTTCAAAAGTTTAATTTTTCTATTTGCTATTGGCCGTGAGCATAAAATAAATCGCCAATTACCGCTCAACAAAATATAGCTGGATCTGATCTTTTAAGGTCTTCAATGATAAAATCCGCAATTGCATCCAACCTCTCGTGATCCGTATCCACTAAAAAATCCATCGCATGTTTGTAAAGTGATGCACGTTTTGCCAGTGTTTCCTCAATCTCGGAAATACTGTCTGTTAGGGTCAAAGCGGGGCGGAAAGCCTCCGAATCCCGATCTTGCACCATCCGGGCTTTAATGGTTTCCGGGGATGCCCTCAGCCAGATGATCCTTCCGCTTCTTTTCATCAGGTTCACGTTGTCGACATCGAGCACAATCCCGCCGCCGGTCGCCACTACCCGCCGGTCTGCGGCACAAACCTGCTGCAGGGCCATATGTTCCAAGCGGCGAAAGGCTTCCCAGCCAAGGCTGTCCACTATTTCCCGAATGCTCATGCCGTTTTCCGATACCACCAGTGAATCCGTATCGATAAATGACCGGCCGAGCTTTGCCGCAAGCAACCTTCCGACAGAGGACTTGCCCGTACAACGATATCCGATCAAAAACAGGTTGTCAGTAGATATAGGGGCAGAATCACGAGCCATACAGCCCCGCAAACACCTCCCAGAAATCAGGAAATGACTTCGCGACACAGTTTTCATCCCGTATAAAGGTTTGCGGGGCAGCAAGTCCCGCAACGGCAAAGCTCATGGCGATCCGGTGATCTCCGTAAGTTTCGATTTCGGCCCCATGGGGGTTGCCGCCCGTTACGATTAATTCATCAGCGCTGCAGCGAGCATCGATCCCCATTTTGACGAGTTCATTGACAACCGCGGCCAGGCGATCACTTTCCTTGGCTTTAAGATGCGAAACATTTCTGATGATGGTCGTCCCTTCGGCAAAGGCAGCAACCACCGCCAGTGTTGGAACCATATCCGGCATGTCGCCCATATCGACATCGGCGGCCCGCAGATGTCGACCGCAAACAGTGATTCCGTCAGGCTCTGTGGCCATTGCACAGCCCATGGTTGCCAGCAGTTTCGCAAAATTGATATCTCCCTGGCAAGAATCCGCCGTCACCCCATTAACTTTAATTTCGGTACCGCAAACAGCTGCAGCCGCCCAGAAATATCCGGCCTGAGAGCCGTCGGGTTCAACCGCATAGGATCCCGCCCGATAGGCTTGCCCGCCGGCGACCCTGAATCGATCGTAGCCTTCACGCTCGACCGTCACACCGAACTTATCCATAACGTTGACTGTCATATCCAAATAGGGCCTCGATACCGGCCCTTCCGTAACCCGGATTTCCAACCCCCTGTTGGTATAAGGGGCGATCAGAAGCAGTGCGGAAAGATATTGGCTGCTCGTCCGGCAGTTGATGCTCACCGATCCGCCACTTATTTTTTTGCCTGTAATTTCTACCGGCGGGCAACCATTGCGATTCTTGGTATGAATCCGGACACCCAGCTGCTCCAGGGCGACGATGAGGTCCTGAATCGGTCGTTCGGCCATCCGGTCGGTTCCGGTTAAGGTAAAAGTCCCTTGCCCAAGGGCTGCAACCGCCGTCAACAGACGCATGGAAGTGCCGGAGTTGCCCAGAAAGATCGGATCCGCACACGGTTTGAGCCTTCCGCTGCGGCCGGCAACGATGATTTGATCCTTGGCGGTATCATCGATATCAATTCCCATCTGTCTGAGGGCTTGCAGGGTTAATAAAGTATCCTCACTGATTAAAGTATTTCGAATCCGGCATTCTCCGTCCGACAGGGCGGAAGCAATTAGAATCCGATGGCTATAGCTTTTGGAACCCGGTACGGTAACTTCACAACGGGGTTTTATCGGTTGCGATTTTATCTCTATCATAATATTTAGCGGTTCTGTAGTTCATCCAGAACTACCCTGCGCATGATCTCCACCGGCGCTTTTCTTGATGTCCACAGCTCGAACTGAGCGGCGCCCTGATGCACAAACATGGCAACGCCGTCTATGGTTGAACAGCCTGACTTTTCTGCTTCCGCTATAAAGCGCGTTTTCAAAGGA
>JBAVYC010000457.1:0-17110 GCA_049698595.1 Desulfobacterales bacterium
ATGTTTATCAAACAATCAGAGCTTTTGATGGGTACCAGCATGGATTTCATCAAAAAATTCATGGATATATCTCAGATGGTATCCCACGCAAAGGGAGATGTACTCTTTCGGGAAAATGATCCGGCGCTATATTTTTACGTCCTGCTAAACGGCCGGGTCAAGTTGGGTGTTGGTGAGAGCGATCAGATGGTTTACGATGTCAGACAAAATGGTGAGGCGTTTGGATGGTCCAGCTTAATCGGGCGCGACAAATATTCGGCCTCGGCCGAATGTATCGACGCAACAAAGCTCTTAAAAACTGATAGCGAAAAACTGAAAAAAGAATTGCAAAGAGATCCGGCCAACGGGATTATTTTTTTCAAACAACTTGCCGCAACTTTAGGAAATCGTCTGCTCGAAAGCTACAAAACGATCTCACCGCAGTCTGATTAAATATCCGTGCCCCTGAAGCCAGGTTTTGGTCCACCTCATAGGGGTAATATAGGTGATAGCGATCACCAGAAGTACTTTGGTGTCAGCCCAGCCGCCGGCTACCGGAGGCGGCCAGTCTAATCGAATCAGAAACTCTTGGGACTCGGTTTTGAAATTGGCCGTTGTTGGGTTTCGCATTTCGCAATAACACCGGCAACATGTAGGTTGGGTTGAGTGCAACGAAACCCAACAAAGCCTGGAGTAGGCTCAACCCAACCTACAAAATGCAAAGCCCAGGATAGAATCAACTCCAACTTTTGAAATGAAGTTTTATATAAGGTTTCAGCAACCGAATTCGACCCGTTATAAATCAAATTTAATCAGGAGGTGCTATGCTACGCAATACCCTACCGGTTGCAGCAGCAAGAAAGATGACGCGCCGGGAGTTTATGTGGCTTTCATCCATGGCCGCTGCCGGTCTGTTTGCCGGCTGTGCGACCAACCCGGTTACCGGCCGAAGCCAGCTCATGCTGGTGTCCGAAGACGAGGAAATTCAAATTGATAAACAGAACGCGCCATACCAATTTTCGGCGGACTACGGGACGGCTCAAGATCAGCGGTTGAATGCGTATATTGATCGTACCGGTAAAAATATCGCCGCCCAAACCCATCGCCCGCACATGCCCTTCAATTTTCATGTGGTCAATGCAATCTATGTCAATGCTTATGCCTTTCCGGGCGGAACGATTGCCTGCACCCGGGGTATTTTGCTTTCCCTGGACAACGAGGCCGAGCTGTCGGCCTTGCTGGGACACGAATTGGGTCATGTAAATGCCCGGCACACCGCCGAGCAGATGTCAAAGGGCATGCTCACCCAGACGGTTGTCGGCGGCCTGGCTGTGGCGGCCGGCACTCAGGGCGCCGGTTACGGTAATCTGGCGTCCCAGCTGGGGCAGTTCGGGGCCGGTGCACTGCTGGCGAGTTACAGTCGCGACAACGAGCGCGAGGCGGATGCACTGGGAATGGAATACATGGTGCGCGCCGGATACAGTGCCCGGGGGATGGTGGGTCTGATGGACGTCCTGCGCAGTATGGGTAAACACAAACCCAGTACCATCGAACTTATGTTTTCAACCCATCCCATGAGTGACGAACGTTATCGGACAGCAGTTGAAACGGCCGATACGAAATATAAATCGGCCCAAAGCAAGCCGATGTATCGTGAGCGCTACATGGATAATACCGCCAAACTGCGATCCCAAAAAGGCGCCATCGATGAAATGCAAAAAGGCCAGCAGGAAATGGCTGCCAATAATTTTTCCGCAGCCGATGTTCACCTGCGCAAGGCAATAAAACTGGCGCCCAAGGATTATACGGCGCTGGTCATGATGTCCATGAGCCAGTTGTCCCAAAAAAAATGGACAGTGGGCCGACAATACGCCGAAATGGCCCAGCAGGTTTATCCTGCAGAAGCCCAGGCTTATCACCTGAGCGGATTTGCCAAAATCCAACTGAAGGATTTTGAAGGCGCTTTGGAAGAATTTTCCAGCTATGATAAAAAGCTACCCGGCAATCCCAACATCGTTTTCTTCAAAGGTTATGCTTATGAGGGAATGAAGAAATACCCTCAAGCCGGTGGAGAATACCAGCGTTATTTACAGTTCACCCAGCAGGGCGATTACGCCCGCCATGCCTATCAACGCTTGCGGGAGTGGAGAGCCAGAGGGTATATCTGATATTCTGATCTGGACAAGCCGGAATTGGCGATTGAAAATTTAAGATTCATTCGACATTCGATGTTAGACGTTCGATGTTCGACGTTCATCAGTTTTTTCTCCGATCAGACTGGACCCTCGCGACCAGGCAGCGTTTATATGAAACTTCATGAAATTCAATGTCGATTTCATGAATGAAATTAAGTAGGGTCGGCTTCTGTGCCGACCATATTCCCTTTTTTCTACTTTGGACCTTGGACCTTGATTAACCTCTTAGAAAAATTGATCACTGATGATGTTAACCACAAGTGGCACGCCTACCTGAACGCGGCCGATACTGCTGGTATCCCTCCTATCAACAACTCGGAAATTCTTAAAAGTTTAAAACAGATCTTCGCCTTCAGTGATTTTGTGGCCACAAGCTGTACCCGCGATCCGGCCATGCCGGTCGATCTCATCGACAGTGGTGATATCACCCGCCGTTACCCGGAGGATGAATATCATCTAAAAATAAAATCGGAACTATCCGATGCAAACGATGAAGAAACTCTGGGCCGCCTGCTGCGGCGTTGCCGTCGCCGTGAACTGGTCCGCATTGCCTGGCGCGATTTGTCCGGACAGGCGGATCTTTCGGAAACCGTGTCCGATCTGTCTGCTTTTGCGGATGCCTGCCTGGAGCATGTACTCAACATCCTGCATCAATGGCAGTGCCGCGGCTATGGTACGCCGACAGCGGCAGACGGCTCAAAACAGCGCCTGGTTATTCTGGGATTGGGCAAGCTGGGCGCCCGCGAGCTTAACTTCTCTTCCGATGTCGACCTGATTTTTGCGTACCCGCAGACCGGTGACACCTGCGGAGCAACAGAATCCCTGGGCAATGCTGAATTCTTTTCCCGTCTTTGCCGCCGCCTGATCAAAGTCATCGGCCAGCCAACCGCAGATGGCTTCGTGTTTCGGGTTGATACCCGCCTGCGCCCCTTTGGCGAAAGCGGCCCTCTGGCCATGGATTTTGAAGCCATGGAACAATATTATCAGCAGCAGGGGCGGGAATGGGAGCGCTATGCTCTGATAAAGGCCAGGGCTGTGGCCGGTGACAAAGATGCAGGCGCCTTTTTGCTTGACCGGCTTCAGCCGTTCATTTACCGCCGCTATTTGGATTACAGCGTTTTTGAATCCCTGCGGGAGATGAAGCAGATGATTGCTTTGGAAGTCAGACGTAAGGGCATGGAGAACAATATCAAGCTCGGTGCGGGTGGCATCCGCGAGATTGAATTTTTCGGTCAGATTTTCCAGCTGATACGTGGCGGGGTTAATCCCGCCCTCCAGAACACGGGTATATTGAAGGTGTTAAACATACTGGCCGCTGAGCGTCACGTCCCGCAAGAAGTTTGTGATGAATTGAGCAATGCCTATGTGTTTTTACGAAAGACCGAAAACCGTCTCCAGGCTTTTTCCGATCAGCAAACCCACAAGCTGCCGACGGATGACCACGGACAGCTGCGGCTGGCGGTATCCATGGGTTTTCCTGACCCGGAGTCATTCGATACTGCTTTAAAAAATATAAGGGAAATCGTGCACGGCCACTTCCAGATGCTTTTGGAATCCGGGGATAGGGATGACCGGCAGCAGAATATTGAGGACCCGGCGGAAGTCATCTGGCAAAACCCGGCGACCGGACAACCGGCGCGAGACGTGTTAAGTGCCATGGGCTTTGATCGTCCGGAGGAAGTCATCAGACTGCTGACTTATTTGAAAAATGATCCCGAAACAAGGGCGCTGAGTCCCCGGGGGCGGCGGCGTCTCGACAAACTGGTACCCCGCTTTTTGAAAGAAATCGGCACCTGTGAAAATCCGCTGATCACACTTCACAGGGTCATCGACCTGATTAAAACGATTGAAAGACGAACCAGTTATCTGGCCTTATTATTGGAGAACCCGACGGCCCTTTCCCATCTGGTGAAGCTTTCCGCTGCAAGCCCCTGGATCGCATCGTTTCTGGCGCGGCATCCGGTCCTGTTGGATGAACTGCTTGACCCGCGTACGCTTTACCTGCCGCCGGAAAAAATCGAAATGCGAAATGCCCTGCGCCGGCGACTTGACCAGGTGCCCACAGATGACCTGGAATATCAGATTGAGCAACTGTGTATTTTTAAACAGATCAATGTTTTGCGTGTGGCGGCGGCGGATGTCACCGGCACCCTGCCGTTGATGCGGGTGAGCGACTACCTTTCGGAGATTGCCGAAAGCATTCTCAGTGAAGTTGTTGAACTGGCCTGGAATCACCTGGTGTCAAAGCATGGTGCGCCCATCTGCCGGATGGGGAGCCAAGGCTGTGGCAAGGGATTTGTGGTCATTGCCTATGGCAAACTGGGTGGGCTGGAACTGGGTTACGGGTCTGATCTTGACCTTGTTTTTCTGCACGCCGGAACCGGCGAACAAACCCGGGGAAAAGAAAAAGGGATCGATAGCGCTCAATTCTTCAACCGTCTCGGCCAGCGCGTCATCCACATCCTCACCTCCCATACCCGTGCGGGAAAGGCTTATGAAATAGACATGCGTCTGAGGCCCAGCGGAAGCTCCGGAACTCTGGTCAGCCACATCGAAGCCTTTGGCAACTACCAGTTCGAAGACGCCTGGACCTGGGAACATCAGGCATTGATCAGAGCAAGACCGATCTGCGGGGACGGCATTTTAGCGAATAAATTTGAAACCATCCGTAAACAAGTTCTGGCCCGTCCGCGGGTCCGGGAAAAGTTATCTGCAGAAGTCGTCGACATGCGCGAAAGGATGCGCAAAGAACTGATGAAACCGGAAAAAGGTGTTTTTGATCTGAAGCAGGACACCGGTGCCATGGTAGACATCGAGTTTTTGGTACAGTATCTGGTTCTGTTAAATTCCCATAAATATGCCGGCCTTCTGAAATGGACGGACAATGTGCGCCTGATCCAGGCCCTGATTGAAACCGGCAGCATGGATGAAATCACCGCCCATGTGCTAAAGCATGCCTATCTGATCTATCGTGCTGCTGCACATCAGCTCAGTCTTCAGGAAAAACCCGCTAAAGTCCCGCGTGTAAAATTCCATCGTTTGCAGGGGCGGGTGGAGGAAATCTGGCAGTCATTTTTCAAAAGCGAATAAATGCTTTTTAAAAATAAAATGTTACAAATTTGTAATATTTTATTTTAATTTTATCCAAATTTGTAATTTTCTGCATCTCCAAGGTTGTACGAATTATCCCTTCAATAGTCTGAAATTATTTGATTTTATATAAATTCAGAACCTCCGGCACACATATTGCTCTATATCTATAGATAAGCTTTCGGATATTGTTTTTGGCAAGACTATATGGAGTTCCCCTGAGTAAGGCGCACAAATAGGACCTTGTCGAAGGGGGGCGACAGATAACGCTGCCAAAATTTTGATCTGGATGTATTAAGGATGACCAAATTAGCATGGTGGACGACCCGAAACCCAAAATGAAAAATATCCATGAACCGGCATCCGATCTGCTGCAACAAAAAACAGAGGGACTCATAGCCCGCTTTTTACAAGGCAAAGAACCTGATTTTTTAAAGCAGCATGCGCGGATATTAGATGATTATTTTCGGCAGGCATTTGAGACAAGCATGGTCGGCCCCCTCATGGATATCAGCAAAAACCCGTATACGATCATTGCTCTGGGTGGCTATGGCCGCGAAGAACAGTGCATTCATTCCGATGTGGATCTCCTGTTTCTATTTAAAAAAAAAGTTCCGGGCCAGGCGGAAAACCTGATTCAGGAAATCGTTTATCCATTGTGGGACATCGGCCTTGATGTCGGTTATGCGACGCGCTCCTTGAAAGAGTGTTTAGCCCTCGCATCAATGGATTTCGAAGTGTTTACCCCGATTCTGGATGCGCGATTCATCTGCGGATGGTCCCATCTATATTCCGAGCTCATGGCGCAACTGCGGCAAAAGCTCATTCGTAAAAAATCCCGGACAGTGATCAACTGGCTGGTTGAAAAAAATAAAGTGCGACATGCCCAATTCGGAGATTCGGCTTATCTGCTCGAACCCAACCTGAAAGAGGGGCAGGGCGGGTTGCGAGACTATCATACCATGCTGTGGATCAGCCAGATAGAATTCAATATAAAGCAACCCAGAGATCTCGAATATCTGGGGTTACTCTCCCACGAAGAATATCAGGCATTAAGTCGATCCCTCAGGTATATTTGGTATGTACGCAATCACATTCATTACCTTTGTGGCCGGAAATGTGATCAGCTGAACTTTGAAAATCAGCTCAAGCTGGCTGACGTATTGAAGTATAAAAAAATCAAACATCATCAGCCGGTTGAAAGATTTCTGGGAGAGCTTCACGGGCGAATGGAATATCTGAAACAGCAGCACCTGATGTTTCTGCATGAATTGGGCTATGAAAAAAAACGCAGAAGGAGAAGAAAATCAAATAAAACGAGCGGGGCAGCAGGCCTGGAAGTCATCAGATGGGGAATGTTGAATTTCACTTCGCCCGAAAGGCTAATGGAATCGCCGGTTCTTTTAATGAAAATATTCGAAGAAAGTGCACGCTTAAAGATACCCTTAAGTGCTGAAGCCAAAAGACTGGTCAAAGAATTTTCCTATCTGGTAGACAATACGTTTCGAAGCTCAGAACCGATTGTCAAATCTTTCGAGCGAATTCTGGTCGCTTCAGCGCCAACATTCAATGTCTTAAACGAGATGCTATATACCGATTTCCTAGCGCGGTTTATACCCGAATTTCGCAACATAGTTAACCGTATCCAGTATGATGAATACCATCTTTACCCTGTTGATAAGCATTTGTTAAAAGCCGTTCAAACCGTCAAAAAATTCGGCACCGCCAAAGACAGCAGTCTGGAACCGTTATGCGACCAGATCTACGCTGAACTCAAAAATAAGAAGCTGCTGCTCTGGGCCGCGCTGCTCCATGATATCGGGAAAGGAGAATCTGAGGAGGACCATGCCAAAAAAGGTAGCGAGATTATAAAAAAAATATTGACCAGAATCGGGATGAAATCCGAGGACCTGGAAACTGTTGTTTTTTTAGTCCAGGAGCACCTCTTGCTGGTCAAAACAGCCACCCGCAGAGATATTAACGACGAAGAGACAGCGATTTTCTGCGCCAGACGGATAAAAGATGTTAGCCGGTTGAAAATGCTTTATCTGCTGACAGTCGCCGATTCGATCGCAACCGGACCGATGGCCTGGAACGACTGGAAGGCAGCCCTTTTGAGGGATTTTTTTCTCAAGGTACTAAACGTGCTCGAAAAAGGGGAATTGGCCACCGAAGAGGCCGTCGCGGTCATCGAGCAGAAACGAAATGACATCATCGATTCGGCGCGGTCCCAAAAAGCGCAAGAAGACCTCGCCGCCCTTTTTAAGGTCATGTCTCCACGATACCGGCTCTATATGCCGGCAGCGGCGATGCTGGAGCACATAAATCTTTACCACCAGCTGGGTGATGCCGAATTTTTATGGGATATAAACCGTTCCGCCGACGCCAACACCCGATCGGTCACGATCTGTGCCAAGGACCGCCCGGGTCTTATTTCTAAAATAGCCGGCGTATTCACCTTGAACAACATTGATATTCTCGATGTGCAGGCGTTCACCTGGCGCAACAACATCGCCCTGGATATCTTCGAGGTCAAACCCCCGCCGGATCAAATAATGGAAGCCGAAAAATGGGACCGGGCGGGAAAGAACCTGGCCGCGGCTTTATCCGGCGAATTAAACCTGGCAGCAGCGCTTGAAAAGAAAAGGACCGCTTTCCGCCAGTCCAGCCTCAATGGGCATAAAAAACCCCACCGCGTCGAGATCGACAACACCGGGTCAAGTTTTTTTACGATCATCGAAGTCTTCACCTATGATTTTCCCGGCTTGCTGTTCGGTATTACCGATGCTCTGTATCAATGCGAACTCAACATTTGGGTCGCTAAAATAGCGACGAAAGCGGACCAGGTTGTCGATGTATTTTATGTCTGGGATCTGAACGGAGATAAGGTTGATCTAACGGATCAAGTTTCTCGGATAAAAGCCGCCATATTGAAAAGACTGCCGGTTATAGAATGACGATTGACGATTGACGAATGAAAAGCGGGAAAGACGATTGATGATTAAAGGATTCTAATTTGATTAAGATCTTCTGATGAATAATTTAACGAATAAAAATAAAACGATAGAATTTCCCATTTTCCAAAACACCATTTGAAATTCACAAAGGAGGAGATAGTTTAAAAATGAAATTTAGATGCCTACTGGCTGCGGCAACCCTATGCACGATTCCTTTTTCTTCAGCAGTTGCTTCCGAAGGCATAAACTCCGGAGACACTGCCTGGATAATCGTATCGACAGCGCTGGTAATGATGATGACGCCGGCCGGTTTGGCCCTCTTTTACGGTGGTCTATCAAGATACAAGAACCTTTTAAATACTTACGCGATGACCATTGTTGCCTATTGCCTCGCCAGCGTCATTTGGGTAATGTGGGGCTACAGCCTGGCTTTTGGACCTGATAAAGCCGGCATCATCGGAGGCCTGGACAATCTATTTCTGGCCGGCATCGGTGTGGACAGCGTTTATGGCAGTATCCCAACCTATGTGTTTGTTCTTTTTCAGATGACGTTTGCCGGGATCACGGTTGCGCTGGTTCTAGGGTCGATTGTCGATCGGATGAAATTTTCAGCATGGATCGTTTTTACAGTTTTGTGGATCACGTTTATCTACACGCCGATAGCCCACTGGGTGTGGGGCGGCGGCTGGATGAGCAAGCTCGGTGCCCTTGATTTTGCCGGAGGCAATGTGGTCCACATCAATGCCGGCGTGGCCGGGCTGGTCCTCTCCTTGATGCTCGGCAAACGAATTGGATACGGCAAAGAGGCCATGTTTCCATCCAGCGTCGCTTTAACCGCTCTGGGTGCCGCCCTGTTATGGTTTGGCTGGTTTGGTTTTAATGCCGGCAGCCAGTTGGCGGCGGACGGTGTTGCCGGCTCAGCCTTTCTGGTCACCAACACCTCGGCGGCCATAGGCGCCCTGTCCTGGATGTTTATCGAATGGATCGTAAATAAAAAGCCGACGATTTTGGGTATGGCTTCCGGGGTCGTGTCCGGATTGGTGGCCATCACCCCTGCGGCCGGCTTTGTCAACATGCCGGCCTCCTTGATCATTGGACTGGTCGCCGGCGTTTTGGGTTTTTACAGTGTTGCCGTATTGAAACAGAAAATTGGCTATGATGATTCTTTGGATGCCTTCGGGGTACATGGAATGTGTGGAATTTGGGGAGCCGTAGCCACCGGATTGTTTGCCAATCCTTCCATAACCGAGGGGGCCAGAGGCCTTTTTTACGGGAACCCAAAACAACTTTTGATTCAGGTTATCTCTATCCTGGCAACGGCTATTTTCACCGCCATCGGGACCCTGATCGTTGCCTATGTTACCAAGTTTCTAACCGGCGGCCTGAGAGTGGATGCAGAAAATGAAGTTGTGGGGCTGGACAACACCCTTCACGGTGAGAGGGCTTTTGAGATTCAACTGTCATAAATAATCGTAAATCGTCAATTATAAAGAGGAGGACATACCATGAAAAAAATTGAAGCGGTCATTAAACCCTTCAAACTCGACGACGTCAAAGAGGCGCTGAACGAAATCGGAATCCAGGGGATGACGATTTCCGAGGTGAAGGGCTATGGTCGGCAAAAGGGCCACAAGGAAATCTACCGCGGGGCCGAATACGTAGTTGATTTTATCCCTAAAATTAAGATCGAAATTGTGGTGGACGCAGATCGCGCCGACCAGGTGGTGCAAAAGATTCGTGAAGCCGCCAATACCAACAAGATCGGAGACGGCAAAATTTTTGTACTGCCCGTGGAGGAGGCCGTCCGGGTCAGGACGGGAGAGACGGGGATGGATGAGATCTGATTCAAATGGCTTTCAGCCGTTGGAGGCTGGAAGGATAGAAGATTAGAAGGTGGGAAGGTGAGAAGGTGAGAAGGTGAAAAAATAAAAGTATGAATCACGGAGTTTGAACATAGTGTGATCTAATCCTTTTCACAAACTTAACGATCCTAGCACCTTAACAGACTTTGAGCCTTGAGCTTCCAGCTTTGAGCTTAAATTACGTTCCAAACGAACGGAACCACGTAGACGTTCATAACGAACTCAACGCACTAAACCATTAAAAATATTAAGGAGGATTCACAACATGACACCCAAAGACGTATTGAAGATGGCAAAGGAAAACGGCGCAAAAATAGTCGATTTAAGATTTATGGACTACCCGGGGCTCTGGCAACACTTCAGCGTACCCATCCGGGAGCTGGAAGAATCCAGTTTTGAAGACGGCTTCGGATTCGACGGATCGAGCATTCGCGGTTGGCAGCCGATTCATGCCAGCGACATGCTGGTCATACCGGACCCTGAAACCGCCAAAATGGACCCTTTCTATGCGGCGCCGACCTTGACCTTAATATGCAATATTGTCGATCCGGTAACCCGTGAGCCTTACACCCGGGACCCCCGCAATATCGCCCAGAAAGCGGATGCCTATTTGAAAGGCTCCGGTATCGGCGATACCGTCTACATCGGTCCTGAAGCGGAATTTTTTATCTTTGATGATATCCGTTTTGAATCGACCCGTTTCGGGGCTTTTTATGAAATTGATTCCATCGAGGGCAACTGGAACACCGGTCGCGATGAAGGCCCCAACCTGGGCTATAAGCCGCGCCACAAAGAAGGCTATTTTCCGGTCCCGCCCATGGATAAATTTCAGGATTTACGCACGGAAATGGTTCTGACCCTGGAGGAACTGGGGATCGAAACCGAGGCCCAGCATCATGAGGTCGCCACTGCCGGGCAGTCCGAAATCGATATGCGCTTTAAGCCATTGCTGCAGATGGCCGATCAGCTCATGTGGTTTAAGTATGTTCTCAAGAACGTCGCCTATCGTAACAACCACACGGTGACCTTCATGCCCAAACCCCTTTTTGAAGATAACGGCACCGGCATGCACACCCACGTCAGCATCTGGAAAGAGGGCCGGCCATTGTTTGCCGGCGACAAGTACGCCGGGGTTTCCCAGGACGCCCTGTATGCCATCGGCGGCATCCTGAAACACTGCCAGGCCCTATGTGCCTTTACCAACCCCACCACCAACTCTTACAAAAGACTGGTTCCGGGGTTTGAAGCGCCGGTCAACCTAGCCTATTCGAGCCGCAACCGCAGCGCTGCAGTTCGAATTCCGATGTACTCCACCTCCCCCAAGGCGAAGCGGATCGAGTTCCGCACACCGGATCCATCCTGCAATGGCTACCTGGCATTTTCAGCCATTCTGATGGCGGTCATTGACGGCATCCAGAACAAAATCGATCCGGGTGATCCCCTGGACAAAGATATCTACAATCTGCCGCCGGAAGAACTGGC
Source organism: Desulfobacterales bacterium (assembly GCA_049698595.1). Taxonomy (GTDB): domain Bacteria; phylum Desulfobacterota; class Desulfobacteria; order Desulfobacterales; family JAFDCJ01; genus JAFDCJ01. The sequence continues at coordinate 11,566 of JBAVYC010000457.1, forward strand.
CGAAATTCCCTCGGCTCCGGGCTCACTGGACGAGGCCCTCGAAGCCTTAAAGGCCGATCAGGAATTTCTGATGAAAGGTGATGTTTTTACCCAGGATGCCATTGATATGTGGATTGACTATAAAACCGAAAATGAGATCAACGATATTAAGCTGCGGCCGCACCCGCATGAGTTTTACTTGTACTACGATATATAACCCCCGATGTTGGCCAATCCCTAAAAAAGCGGCAGCCTGTCGGCTTACAGCAGGCTGCTGCTTTTTTCCGTCTAAATACAAAAAAACTGAAATGCTTGAGGCGGGCCGCATGGCATGTTCACTGAAGCTGCTTACAATCAGCTTTGGCCGCGCGCAAGGCTTCGAGGGCAAGCAAGAAATCCCAGGATGTCAGCGGATCCTCGACCGAGGCGGCTGCCTGTCCTAAAGCTGCTCGGAGAATGGATGCCGATTGCTCGAAGAAATCTATGGCGCCGGCGTTATGCTCTGCGAGAAGAGCCTCCAGCTGGATGACAAGGTCGCGGGCCTGGTCCCAGTCCACCTCAGCGGGTTCGGACACCTCTGTCGCCGCCTCTGGCGGCAGCGCCTTTAGGATCGCCGGAATCAGGCGCAGCAGCGCCGCCTGAACAGTTTCGAGGTGCGCTTCGATCTCATCTTCAGCGTTGCCTTCTTTTATCGCTGCCTCCAGCAAGACAGCCCTCTTGTGCACCGCACCGGCGCCAAGCGTGGCGGCGACGCCTTTCAGCGTGTGAGCTGCTCGTTCAGCCGCTTCACGCTTTCCCTCGGCCAAATGGGCGCGAACCGTGTCCACGGTCAGTGACTCCGGGCCGGTGGCAAATTGCCTCAAAAGTTTCTGGTACAAATCCCGTTTGTTCATCACCCTCTGGAGACCCACCCTTACGTCCAGCTCGCCAATGCCCTCGAGCGGATCGGCAAACCCCTCGCCGGGCGACACCGCAATCGATTCCTTGACGCTTCCTGATGATGTGCTGCCGGCGGTTCGATCTTTTGACGGGATCCAGCGAAGCAGCGTTTTGAAGAGTAAGTCCGGTTCGATCGGCTTCGCCACGTGATCGTTCATGCCGGCATCGAAACAGCGCTGACGATCCGTCTCCATGGCACCGGCCGTCATCGCCAAGATGGGCAGCTCAGCAAAGCGCTCGATCTTTCGAATTTCCCGCGTGGCGGTTTCACCGTCCATTTCCGGCATCTGCATGTCCATCAGTACGGCATCGTAAACCGTCTCCTGCACCCGCTCCAAAGCGACTTTGCCGTTTTCGGCGACATCGACCACGAAACCGACTGCGGTCAGAAGCTCTTCGGCCACTTGCTGGTTGAGGATGTTATCTTCAACCACGAGGAGTCGTGCACCCTTGATCGGTTCAAGGTCAACGGCCGTTGTTTCCCCGGGTTTAGAGACCTTTCTGGGGGTTTCGGAGACGGCTTCGCCGCCGAGCGCCCGAATGGCCGCATCGAACAGAATCGATGGGTTAACGGGCTTGACCAGCGAAATTTCAATGCCGGCCCCTTCGGCTTCACGGAAAACCTCCTCCCGGCCATAAGCGGTGATCATCACCGGGTGCGTTTGGGTCTTCAGTCGCATCGCGGTCATCCGACGTGCCGTCTCGATCCCGTCGATTCCCGGAGGCATATGCCAGTCGATGAAGGCGATTTCATAGCCATCATCTTCAGCATCAGCCTTGGATACGGCTGAAAGGGCCTCTTCCCCCGAGGCGACCTCATCCACGCGGAACGTCATGCTGCTCAGCATTTCAGACATGATGAGTCGGGCCTGAGCGTTATCGTCCACCACCAGTACCCGTCGATTCCGCAGGTCGGGTGCCGGCAGAAAGCCCCGTTTTTTGTGTGCGCCCTTGCCGAGGCGTGCCGTAAACCAGAAGGTGCTGCCCACGCCGTGTTCGCTCTCCACGCCGACGTCGCCCCCCATCAGGCCGGCGAGTTGCTTGGAGATTGTCAGGCCTAAGCCCGTACCGCCGTACTTCCGAGTGGTGGAGGTATCCGCCTGCTGGAAGGACTGGAAGATTTTGTCCATCTGCTCGGGCGTCATCCCAATGCCCGTGTCCTGAACCTCGAACCGGGCGAGCAGATCTGTCTCGGTCTCCTCTACTTTCCTGGCCCTGACAACAATCTCTCCCTTTTCGGTAAACTTGACGGCGTTGTTGGCGTAGTTGATGAGGACCTGACCCAATCGCAGGGGATCACCCTGAAGATTGCGGGGCAGGCCGGGATCCACGTCGAAGATTAGCTCCAATCCGGCAGCTGATGCTTTGTCGCCGATCAGGTTGGCCAGGTTGTCCAACACTTTGTCAAGATCGAAGTCCACGGTTTCGACGTTCAATTTGCCTGCCTCAATCTTGGAGAAGTCCAGGATGTCGTTGATGATGCCGAGCAGGTGTTTGCCTGAGCTCTGAACCTTCTCCAGGTAATCCTTTTGCTTGGGGTTCAGCTCCGTCCGAAGCGCAAGATGCGCCATGCCGATGATGGCATTCATGGGGGTACGGATCTCGTGACTCATGTTCGCCAGGAAATCCGCCTTTGACTGCGAAGCCGCTTCAGCAATCTCCTTGGCCGCCTTCATCGCCTCCTCGGCGGCCTTTCGCTCGGCGATGTCGCGGAAACTGATGACCGCACCGACGATCGTGCCCTCTTTCACGATGGGTGTCGCCGTGTATTCTACCGGTATTGTACGGCCATCCTTGTGCCAGAGCACCTCGTTGTCAATCGTCGTGACGACGCCCTTGGTGAAAGCCGCACGCATGGGGCACTCCTCCGGCGGATAGGGGCTGCCATCGGCATGCGAATGATGGATCAGCGCGTGGACTGATTGCCCAATCAGATCCTGGGAAGGATAGCCAAGGATTTTGCAGGCGGCTGGGTTGACAAAGGTGGCCCGTCCCTTTGCGTTGAGACCGAACAGGCCCTCGCCGCTGGATTCGAGGATAAGCCTGGTCCGCTCTTCCGCAAGCTCGCGTTCGCGCGTCTCCTGCGCAAAGCGCATGGCCGTGGCAGTGATCTCGGCGGCCTTGTTCAGCCAACGAGACTGTTGCTTGGACAATTCGTCAAACAGGCAAAGTTCGATAACGCCCGTCAGGGTGTCACTGGCAACCAAGGGGCAGGTGACGACTTGCCGCGCCGGCACCTTACCGAAACCGAAAGTGACCGCCAGAGCGGCGTCTTTGGGACGGGCGACGGCCATCCGCCGTGATCGTGCCACCTGACCCACGCTGCCGGTTCCAATGGCAAACGACTCGAGTGATTCGGCTTCAGGTGGCAGGGCCTGTGATGCACGTCGATGAAGTTTGCCGTCGTCCTCGAGGCTGTAAAGTGCTCCCACGGGCACTTCCAAAAAGCCCGCAATGGATGCCAGCGCTCTTTCAGCGACTTCGGATACCGTGAGCTTGCCCTGTAAGCGCGTGCTGATTTCCGTTAGGCTGGATTCCTCCGCGGCCAAAGTCTGAGATTCCTCCGTAAGGCGCTGCAGCTCAGCGGAGCGCGACTCCAACTGCCGGGTGTATTCCGTCAGTTCATCCGTGCGCTCCTGTACGCGTTGCTCCAGCGTATCCCGAGCTTGCGAGAGTGCGCAGGTCATGCTGTTGAGGGATATTGAAAGCTGGTCTGATGACGACCTGGGGGTTAGATTCTGAGAATAATCGCCCTGCGCGATCTTCTCCGCGTGGCCTACTACTTGTCGCAGGCTGACCACCATTTTCGCCAACGAATGACCGAGTGTATCTTGTTCGGTCTGGGGCGCGACTTCGATGGAATAGTCTCCGGTGGATATGCTGTCAAGGATTCGCATCTTGTATTTCAGGGACTCTGACATTTTTTTGAGCGAACGCATCAGAAGTCCTATCTCGTCGCTGCTCGCATCATCCAACGAAACCGTGGCGGACAGATTTCCCGAAGCAACCGTGTCAGCCGCGCTAACGGCCCGCTGCACTCGTCTGGTAATGGATCTCGTGGTCCAGGTTGACAGCAAAATCACGGCGATCAGGCCAAACGCCGCGATGGCGATGTTATAAATCATATTCTGCCGGATCGGCGCGGTAATATCGGCCTCCAGTTTTCGCAGGATGACCATCCAGGTTCCAGTCGGAATGGGTGCCGCCGCAAAGTAGTATTTATCACCGTCAGCGGGGTCGGTCGCAAGTTCGAAAGACGGTTTTTTGAAGTCCTTCAAAAACGCATCAAATACTTGAGCGTAGATTGTGTTCTTAACTTCTTTGGTGATGAGCTCATCCTGTTTGGGGATTGTCGTGGAAATGAACCGGCCCGATCTGCTGATCAATAAGATGTCGACGGACTCTCTCTTCTTGATTTGCTCTGTGAACGATGTAATATCGCCCAGTGATCTGTCGACCCCGGCGATCCCCAGGAATTTTCCGCCGATCACGATCGGATAGGTCTGCTCGACAATCATCTTCCCTTCGTATACGTAAGGCTCAGTGACCATGGGGGTTGGCTTGCCTGCCTTCAGGTATAGATCTTTGACCCCTTGGTAGTACAGACTGGTTTCCATGTCCACCAACGGCTCTAGTAAGATTTGCGTGTTATCTTTCTTTCCGCGGTACCAGTAGGGGATGAATCTGCCATTTTTGTCAAGGGCGCCGGAGATTCTGTCGGCTTCGTCGCTAAGAAGGTAATCGGCATCGTTACGATCGGCGTTTGGCTCATAGCCATAGTATGCGCCGGTAAACTCGGGTGACTCCTTGAGGACTCTGCGAGCGAGTTCCATCGACTCCGGACGGTTGCCGAAGAGACCGCCGCTCTCCTGTGCCAGCGCCATAAGATGTGCAGCCTGAACGGCTTTAGAGTTGCTGCGTTCAATCTCGGTGGCAACTTGTTTGGCCAAGTTTTGCAGCATACTCTCAGCCTCTGCACGCACCTCCGTGAACATGCGCACGGCGCTGTAGACAATGATCCCGAAGAGGATGATTACGATCGGAAAGATCGCGAAAAGCAGCGTCTTGGCACCAAGACTATGGGTTATTTTTACAGTTTTGTTATTCATGTCTGAGATTCCTGCATTAACAATCAACAAATTTTAAGAAGCGTGTCTTAACTATTTTCATAGTAAATTACGAGGTCTGGAATAGCGCCGAACCCCCACCCGCCGAGGCGCTTGCTCTGTCCTATTATCGAATTCGACGCTAACAATTTGGTCTTTCAAAGTCAAGGTGTTTCTCCTTTAAATATCAGTCAGATACGGACTCCATTGCAAATCCGCGCTAATTAATTGCCACCGAAACAAATCTATTGATCAACACCAAAGATTTCTCTTGCCTAAGCTGACTTGAACCTTTAAATCAAAGCGCTCGCAAAAAAGAAATATATGGTTAAAACGTATCGAATCTGGTAAACAACGGCATGAAGATCAAGGCCATCGGCGCCGTCAGCGCCATCGGTTGCGAGCCGACTAATCCCGACCATACTAAAAGTGTGAAAAGAGCAAAATAATGGCAAAAAACAGTTATCTGATATTGATTATGATTGCATTGACTTTAATGTTCGGCATCACTGCCTGTGCGG
>JBAVYC010000458.1:0-3014 GCA_049698595.1 Desulfobacterales bacterium
ATCATCTTAATTAGCCACATTTACATGATAACTTATATCACAGGCTTGACATCATAGATGTTTTGGGAACCCCCTACTTCTCCTTGACGGACCCACGCTCAATTACATAGAGACGGTCGAGCAATTCCGATGAGTGGACATGGTCCGATTCCGACAAGAGCACGGATGGTCCGTGCTCTTTGAGGTCGGCAACGACCTCTGCCAGCCGCTGGGCTAGCGCAGGTGCAACCCCCTCGAAAGGTTCATCCAGCAACAGAAGCTTAGTACCGCAAAACAGTGCCCGGGCCAAGGCGACCAGCTTTTGTTGGCCACCACTCAATTGCATAGCCTTTCGGCCGGAAAATTCCGTAACCTCAGGGATCATCTCATATACCCATGGGAGTCGCTTGGGCAATTTATCGTTTTTCGTCGCCCAAAAAGACAGCAGAATGTTCTCCTCCACTGTTAAGGTAGGAACGAGTTTGCGATCCTCCGGCATGTAACCAATTCCTATCCGTGCCCGTGAATGCGCTGTTAATCGTGTAAGGGATTGATCCAGGAAACGAACCTCTCCCGTTTCGGCAGGCAGAAATCCCATCACGGTGCGCATGAGTGTGGTTTTGCCGGCGCCATTTCTGCCAATCAGGCCGACCACGCTGCCGTTCGGCACGTGCAAGGCGACGTTCTGCAGTATCTTGGTTCGCTTGATTGAAACACTTACGTCACTGAGTTCCAGCATCGATTCTCTCCTTAGGGGGCATGGGTACGATGGATCTCTTTGCCGACAACGTATTCACGCACCTGCGGATCGGCCAAAGCTTGCCGGGTATCGCTATCGGCGATTACCAAACCGTTGTAGAAGGCCAAAACGCGATTGGCATAGCGTTCCACCAGTTCCATGTCATGCTCGATAAACAGGACAGTGACTTCCTGCTGGGCAAACGCATCCATCACGATATCCATCACCTCGAATTTTTCTTCGGCACTGACACCGCTGGTCGGCTCGTCCAGCATCACCAGCTGGGGAGTTCCAACAGTGGCCATGGCGATGTCGAGAATTTTGCGCACACCCTGCGGTAGCAGGCTCACCTGGCGATGGGAACTGTCAGATATCCCGAAAAGCTTCAGGCGCTCCATGGCGCTTTCCATGGTATCGGACCGTTGAAGCGGCAACCAATAACTGCGGGGCACTTTGGGAGCCACTGATTGAGCTGTTAACATGTTTTCAAGCGCCGTCATCTCGTCAAACAGCTGAGGGATCTGGAAAGATCGCCGAATGCCCAGATCGGTAATCTCCCGCGGCGTCAGATTCGTTACCTCGTTTCCCATGTAGTGGATTGTACCGGAGGAGGGTTTGAGGTAGCCCGTCACCAGATTGACAAAAGTGGTTTTCCCCGCCCCGTTGGCCCCAATGACACCGATCACCTCGCTCTTGTTGACAGCAACGGAAATTTCAGAGGCACCCACAACTCCCCCGAACTGAATACTGAGGTTTTTTGTCTGCTGAATGGCTGTCATTTTAATTCTCCGTTCGGCGAAATGAGCCTATCGACCAAAGACCGCCGGGCAGAAACAGGATGACCATCAGCATCGCAATCCCAAGGATCATCTGCCAGGTGTAAGGCGCATACTCAAAAGCGTATGTTCTCAAAAGCTCCAACAAAAAGGCTCCGACCAGAGGGGCCATCACGTTGGCCGTACCGCTGAGCAGGGCAACAAAGACGAATTCTCCTGAAGTCGTCCAGTAGGCCAGATCGGGATCAACGTGTCCCACTGCGATCGCCGTGAGCACTCCGCCGATTCCCGAAATAGCTGCCGCAATCACATATATTTTATGAATCACGCTGCGCACGGAAGCACCCAGGTATTCGACGCGAATTTCATTTTGCCTGATAGCGTCACCGGCATATCCGTAGGTGGAGTTCAGATAGCGGTGCAGCACCAATGACACAATATAGATGATCACACACGTGAGAACAAATATGGCAATTTTGAGGTTCTCACCTTCAGGCGCAAATCCGAGGAAAGTGGAATGAGGCACGTTAAAACCGTCGGTGCTGCCCAGAATCTCGGCTTTAACGAGAAGGCCATAGAGAATCATGGATAGGGCCAGACTGAAATTGGCATAAAAAATCCCCCGGTATCGTACCAGTAAAAAACCAAGAACGATGGATAATAGGATGCAGGCGGCTGTACCCACCAGGAGTAATAGGAAAACGTCCGTTATTCCCCAGAAATACCCGGCCATGCCGGCGACATAAGCACCTAAGCATAAATAAAGACCCTGGCCGAAAGAGACCAGGCCGGCACGCATCTGCAGCATCACACCCAGCACAACCAGAAAGGTGGCCAACGACATCTGAGCCATGAACCGAAACCAGTCTGTAGCGATGAATCCGAAAATAAGGACTATAATCAGCCCGATGGTCAACGTGCGCAAATTGTTGTCTTTTGGTATTTTCATATTTTGCGCACCTCCGGTCCGGCGAAAAGTCCGAGTGGTCTGAAGGCCAGAACCAGCGCCATGACACCATAAATAACGAAAAGTTCAACCTCGGGTAAAATGTGAACCGTGGCCGCCCGCACAATTCCGACAATGACCGATCCAATCATGGCCCCCTCGATGCTGCCCAGGCCCCCAATCACAACCACAGCAAAAGCCAATACGATGACTTCAACCCCGAGGCCTGGAACCACGGACACTTTCGGCGCGGTGACAGCCCCGCCCAGTGCGCCAAATGCGGCACCGATAACGAAGGTCACCGTGAAAAATAACTTCACATTTATGCCGAATGCCATGCTCATTTCCCGGTCATGGATAACGGCAATCAGCAGCTTGCCGACGCGGGTTTTATTGAGTCCCCACCACACGAACGCCGCGCAGATCAAGGAAATGGCAATCAGCAAGAAATCGTAAACCGGATAAATCAGATCCAAAATCTCGACCGTACCCAAAAGCCCATAGGGCTGATAGGCAAAGTAGGGATCGACGCCCCAGATGAGCTTGGCCGTGTCTTCCAGGATCAGGAAGATCG
>JBAVYC010000459.1:0-2612 GCA_049698595.1 Desulfobacterales bacterium
AGTTTTTGAATCAATTTCTATGGTTGAAAAAGCGAAAATAGTCAAAAATGAAATTTTTGACGCCAGGATTACTAGGATAAAATCGGCGCTTGACATTAAAAACGACAGCGAATTAGCAAAATCGTTAGATATTACCCAACAGGCAGTAGCTGGAGTCAAAAAAAGGAAACAGATCCCATCATCTTGGATTGAAAAGCTTGCTCAAAAAGGGATATCTGTTGATTTCATCTTTTTTGGCAAAATGACGGAAAATTCGACGAATTCACGAGATCCGAACAGATCAATGATAGATTTGCTTATTAATAAAATTGGGGAGCGTGGGAAAGAAATAAGTCTTGTTGAATTAAAAACAAAAAAAGAAGATGCGCAGCAAGCTGAAATGTCAGCTGTAAACCAGTTATTGGAATATGTGTCCTTATTACGGGGGAAGAAGCCGAATAGCTATAATTATTCAATTTTAGAACTGGTTTTGCGAAAACAAATAATGGGCAAAGTAATGGCAGAAATAATTGAATTAATGAATGATTTAGAAAAGATTGCGGAAAATCATAAAGATAATCATTTCTGATTTAATGCAGTTCATTGCCAATCATAAAAGGATCTATCCTATTCACAAAAAAGCCAACCCGTGGACCGGATTGGCTTTTAGACGATTCCAAACAGTTAAATCAATAGAGATTTAATCTCTCAAACACCTCAGTTTAGCAAGATCTTCAGCATACGAATATAGATGCAACCCTTTCGATGAAATTGTCCATGATCTCAGCATATTATTATTGATACCAATCTCTCCTGCCATGTATTTTGCAAGTTCGACGATACCTGCCAAGTTTGCTGGCATTCCACCCCAAAGATCCCAAGATCGAAAATAAATGTTAAACCTTAATTCAGGGCCATCTCCGTCATCTTGAATTCGGGTATCAATGTGCCTCAAACAAGGCGGATCGACAAGCAACATATCTGTAGGATGGCCAACCTGCAAAATGATCTGGTTATTTCTGTATCCATGCTTTTTGTAAATTTCTATGGCTAATTCAATTTGGTTTAAATATAGCTGCCCATCTTCTTCAAATAGAATATTTCCATCTGGTTCCAAAACACTCACGATTTCGGCGTTTTTTTCCTTCAACCAACTTAATTTATCACCTGTCACAGGATAACGGGTTAACCGCTCTCCATAAGTATAGGATTCACCCGGTTGCTTTGCGCCGGTCATCAGATATTCGACATAAGACCGTTCATACCCCTCTCCACCGAATATATAACCTTCTTCGACGGGATTGGGGATTCCGCAGGACGGCGGAATGTCGGGCAAAAGAGGTTCGGTTGCCGGATATTTAATTGTTCCTATAAAATAGTCATATTCAAGCCGGGTCTGGCCAGCATAAGAGCCTTTATCTATGACAAATCGTCTTCCGTTATCCAAAATGTCATGCACTGCCTGAAACCACATGTCCGGAAGATCTCTTGCTTCGATTTGGTGAAGTTTTAACATTAATATTTTCCTGGTAATCTTAATCTAAAATGAAACAATTTTTTTATGCCACACATAATTTTTCGTAAGCTACTTCAGTTTGCAACATATTTATTTTAGAAAAATGAATTATTCGATTAAAATACAGATAGATGAATGAAACCAACAAACAAAAATGAAACAAAATGAAAACATGCGACATATAATGAAGACCCTTGCTTTCCACCACCATCTCCCCATCGCCGACACCGATCTCGCCGGCCATATATTCTTTAAGGTTCTGAATGGCCGCCAGGTTGGCCGGAAATCCGTTCCAAAGATCCCAGGATCGAAAATACACAAAGAAATGCAGTGCATCGTTTTGAATACGGGTGTCGATGGATCGCAAGCAGGGTGGATCCAGTAAGGTTAAATCCGAAGGGTGGGCCACCTGCAATACCAGTTGGTTGTTGCGCTGGCCAAAGTGTTTGTAGGTGGCGATGACCCATTCAATCTGGTCTAAGTAGAGCCGGCCGTCTTCCTCAAAAACGATATTACCGTCGACATCACGCTTATCGACGATTTCTGAGTTTTCCTGTTCCCACCAGACCAGTTTGTCTCCGGTCAACGGCACTTTTGTCAAGCGTTCACCATAGGTATAAGATTCCCCCGGCTCCTTGCGAGCAGACATTAAATACTCGATATAGGCCCTTTCATATCCGGGGCCGCCGTAAATATAGTCATGCTCCACAGGATTGGGGATACCGCAGGCAGACGGAATGTCCGGTATCAGGGGGACGATGGCGGGATAATTCACATGACCCATAAAATAATCGTATTCGAGACGGGTTTGGCCGGCATAGGAGCCGCGGTCAATCACAAATCGTTCACCATGGTCGAGAATGTCATTGACAGCTTGAAACCACAGATCCGGTAAATCCCGCGCTTTTATTTGATGGATTTTCATCGTTTAATGTTAGTTGAATAGCTTATTAGTTTATTAGCTGATTGGTTGAATAATTTGTCAATTTGACAACCCGCAACGTTTATTAGAAGACATATATTGGAATTCGGAAGGTGGAATGGGGAAGTCGGAAGAAAGAAATCTGAATTCGGAAGATATCAATCAACTTATTCGACCCTGTCAACTCAATTAACA
>JBAVYC010000460.1:0-1736 GCA_049698595.1 Desulfobacterales bacterium
CATTGAGATTGATGAACCCGAGGCATCTTCCCAAGTTTCTGCCCCTGGAATCGATGCGAAAAACGACGATGAATTTGAAGAGTTTGAGGAATTTGAAGAGTTTGAGGAATTCGAGACCACAAAAGATGATGGGAGATACTGGTTTACGGCCGACAAGATGGCACGGATCACTCAAATACACGATTACCTTGACAGCCTGCCGGAGACCGGCAAGGTTATGTCATTGGCAACGATGCTGAAGATCGCTGAGGACTTAAATAACGGCCAGCCGCTGGACAATTTTCAACTGGCTCTATTGTACGGTGAATTGCCCGAAAAGTTCAGAACCATGGTTTTAAAACCCTATGTGTCCGTCGAGCATAATCAGGTACGCTACGCCATTCGTATCAGGGATTCCGAAGAATCTTTGAGACGAAATGAATTAGTGAAAAAAATCAAATATGATTTGATCAATAAGCTGGGATTGAGGGAAGACCATGTACATTTAACCGGCTTGCTGGTGCTGTACAACAATATGCTGCAAAGTCTGTTTGACTCACAGATCCAGACCCTGGGCGTCGTTGTCATTGCGCTGATGGGTATGTTTCTAATTTTGTTTCGGTCGTTTAAAATAGCCATGATTGCGATTACGCCCAACCTGCTGGCGATTAGCGCCGTGCTGGGTGTAATCGGCTGGCTGAACATTCCCCTTGACATGATGACCATCACCATCGCAGCAATCAGCATGGGCATTGCCGTCGATAACACCATTCACTACATTTACCGGTTCAGGCAGGAGTTCAATGTCGAGCACAATTATGTCAAAACGGTCTTTAACTGTCACAACAGCATCGGCTATGCCATGTATTACACATCGGTGACGGTTATTATCGGGTTCTCAATCCTGGCACTGTCCAATTTCCTTCCCAGTATATATTTCGGCCTGCTGACAGGATTGGCAATGTTGATAGCCTTAATTGCCTCCCTGACACTGCTGCCCCAGTTGTTAATCGTTTTTAGACCGTTCGGGCCCGAAGTTAAAGAGCGCCGGAATTAATTACTTTACGACCGGAAAGCCTTCGGAATACCAGGTGCTAATGCCGTTTGCCATGTGATAAATTTTTTGAAATTTCAGTTTCTTAAATATCTCGAGCGACCTTGCCGATCGGTTTCCGGTGCGACAATAGATTAGAAAATTTTTCCCCTTATCCAACTGCCTTAATCGATCGACAAATGTTTGCGAGTAGAAATCGATAAGGATGGCGCTTTGAAGATGACCGGATTGAAATTCACCCGGGGTTCGGATATCAAGAATGGCAAAGTTGCTATCCCCGTTGTGTTTATCGATGAGATCTGCCGCCTCTTTGGCCGAGACCGCTAGGATACGGGTGCTGTCCTGGGCACCCAGCGAGGGTAATATGAACCCAAGACAAATGATAAATATCGGAATTGCGAATATTATAAGTTTCTTTTTCATATCATCTTACCTCCTGAACAAAATCCGGAATTCAAAATCCAGAATCTAAAATATTCCCAATGAGCTGATTTGGGGACGTAACTAGCATAACAATCCTTACACTTTTTTCAAGTCAGGGCTTCGCTGGCCTGAAAAAACGGCCAGTCTGATCGAAAAAGAAACTTTTGGGGCTCGGTTCCTAAATCGGCCGTTGTTGGGTTTCGCAATTCGCAATAACACCGGCAAAATGTAGGTTGGGTTGAGTGCAACGAAACCCAACAAAGCCTGGAGTAGGCTCAAC
>JBAVYC010000461.1:0-14920 GCA_049698595.1 Desulfobacterales bacterium
CTCTCCGAGCCGTAGGCTCTACGAGTCGGAGGCCGGAACCCATTATTCCACTATTCCATTGTTCCATCATGCTCCGCAGATGAGCGAAGCGAACTAAGAGCACCAATCATGCTTAAAAACCTGAAATACAAGTTGCCCGACGGATATGATGAAAAGCAATTCATACGCAAACTGGCCGATCAATATCCGATCCAAAAAGTGCCGGTGATTTCTGAGCGTTTCGCCATTTATGATACGTTTGACTGGCGTTTATTTAATAAATCACTAATTCTATACGGGTCCGGCAACAAGCTGTTTTTACGCAAAGCGGCAAAAACCAGGATCATACACACCATTGAGATCAACTCTTTCCCCGTTTTTATCTGGGACTTTCCAGAGGGCGAATTGAAAAGACATCTGGCTCCGATCATAAAGATGCGGGCACTTTTGAAGCTGGTTGAAGTGTATTCCCGATCAGCGCCTTATCGCGTTTTAAACCGGGATGAAAAAACAGTGGCGAGATTGGTGGTTGAAGATCTGCGGTCATCAGGTGCTAAGGGTGCGCCGGCGTTGGCGATGCATTTGTGGTTGAAACCCGTTAAGGGATACCCTAAATATTTGCGCGATCTGGCCAAACAATTCGAAGAAGCAGGACTTAGCCTCCGAAATAAAGAAGAAATATTCTATAAAGCGCTGGAGATCGAAGATAAAAAACCGGGCAGTTATTCCGCCAAAGTAAATATTCAACTCGACCCTGATATGCGTTCTGATGAAGCCACAAAAGTCATTTTGCGTTTTTTGTTGCACGTCTTAAGGATCAACGAAACCAACATTGAGAAAGACCTTGATACGGAATTCGTCCATGATTACCGTGTGGCTATTCGCAGGACCCGCTCGGCGTTAGGTCAAATTCAATGCGTATTCCCGAGGGAGACAACCGACCGGTTCAAAAAGGATTTTGCTTTCGTGGGCAGACTCTCCAATGATTTACGCGATTTGGATGTCTACCTTCTCAATGAGGCGACCTACAAAGCGATGCTTCCGCCTGTCTTGCGGGCCGACATTGACCCATTGTTTGATCATTTGCGAAAAAAACGATCAAAAGCCTTTCAGAAAGTCATCAGCGGATTGAAGTCAAAAAAATATGAAAAGATATTCAAGGATTGGGAGACATTTTTAAATCAACCGCGGCAGGATGATGGTACGGCAGCGAATGCCGAACTTCCCATAATTGATTTGGCGTGCAAAAGAATCTATAAGAAATACCGAAATGTTGTCAAAGCCGGCAACCTGATCCTTGAAAACGCCGAAGATGAAATGCTGCATGTTCTGAGAATTCATTGCAAAAAATTGCGTTATTTGATGGAGTTCTTCTCCAGTCTGTTTCCACGAAAACAAATTAATGGCCTGATTGAGCAGTTGAAGAAACTGCAGGACAACCTTGGGGATTTTAATGATCTCTGTGTTCAGGAAGACTATCTCCTGAACATCACCACGGAATTGCCGGCAACCCATCGACGGCTAAAAAAAACACTTGTCGCCATCGGCAGCCTGGTTGGAACATTGGGCAGGGAAAGACAGATGGTTAAAGATGCGTTTGCCGAAACCTTCACAGATTTTGCATCACCGGAAAATAAGGAATTATTCCAAGAACTTTTCACTTCAAAGGCCAAAGAGAATGTTTCATGACGACGCTGGCGATTTACAGCAATAAAGGTGGGGTGGGTAAAACCGCCGCCGCCGTAAACTTATCCTATCTGGCAGCGCAGGCAGGCGTAAAGACTCTCCTTTGCGATCTGGACCCTCAAAGTTCCGCAACCTACTATTTTCGGGTAAAACCCAAACTGAGGTCCGGGGCAAAGGGGTTTATTAAAGGCAGCAAGCAGGTTTATAAAAGTGTTAAAGGCACGGATTATGAAAATCTGGATCTGCTGCCGGCAGATTTCTCTCTTCGCAATTTAGATGCTGCTTTTTATAAATTGAGGCGTTCAAAAAAACGGCTGAAAAAAATTCTAAACCCTTTTAGAGTTGAATACGACCTAATTATTCTGGACTGTCCGGTTACCATCAGTATTTTGGCCGATAATATATTGAACGCTGTTGACTACACCCTGGTTCCGCTGATTCCAACAACGCTGTGTTTGCGAACGTATAGACAATTACTGGCTTTCTGCCTAAAGAACAAATATGCCGTCAATAGGATTTACGCTTTTTTTTCGATGGTCGATCGACACAAAAAAATGCACAAAGAACTCATGGCCGCCGTGGCAGGGGAATTTAACGGTGTTTTACAAAGCTTTATTCCTTATTTAGCACAGATCGAAAAAATGGGAATTCACCGGGCGCCGGTGGCGGTGTTTGCCCCAAGGTCTGTGGCTTCAAAATCATATCAAAACCTTTGGCACAAAGTTCAAGAAACCATACTTTCGCCTGAGGGCTCTGACCAGGGGAGATGAAATGTTACGGGTAATGTCCATCCGCCAAGGTCTGCCCCGCGCTAACCGTTTAACCTGTCTAAATCAGAGGATACCATGGGCAAGGAAATCGAAAGAAAATTTATGGTCAAAGAAGGTGACTGGTGTAACCAAAAAGCAAAAAAGTATCGACAGGGCTATTTAAGCACCGTGAAAGAGAGAACTGTGCGGGTGCGCACCATCGAGGATCAAGCCTACCTGACGATCAAAGGAATAGCCATCGGGGCCGCCCGCCTGGAATTCGAATATGAAATTCCCCGTCAGGATGCCGCTGCATTGCTGGACATCTGTGAAAAACCACTCATTGAGAAAAACCGCTACAAGATAAAGCATGGCGGTTTTGTTTGGGAAGTCGATGAATTCTTAGGTGAAAATCAGGGATTAATTGTCGCTGAAATAGAACTGCAGAGCGAAGATCAATATTTCTCCAAGCCGGATTGGGTCGGGCCGGAAGTAACCGCGGACCCCCGGTACTTCAACTCCAATCTGATAAAAAATCCGTATACGACGTGGTAGATAACCCTCAGGTGTTCAAAAGTCATAAGTTTTATATTCAATTCTGGCTTGTCCGGGTTGGGTTTACAAGTCCATGTTTCATTATTAAGTTGGTTATAGGACCGAAAATTAATCAACCTAATCGGTGTACAAAAACACAAAGGAGAAAAATATGGCTAAAAATACAAAAGAGCTTTGCAAATGGAAGCAAGATGATATAAGTAAAAAATTGGACAAATTCAGTGATATCGTCAGAGATCCAAAATTCGTATGTATAAAGTGCGGCAGGGTGGCCAACAAAAAAAAATGGCTGCATAAAACAGCCGCATTGAAATAGTATATTTTGGCGATGATATAATCCAGATCATTAAAGTGTAATCGATTTGGCTCCTTTCCAAGTGGTCGTCAATCATGAAAACCCTATATCTGGTCAGACACGCCAAATCGAGTTGGAAATATCCTAACCTGGATGATTTCGAAAGACCCCTGAACAAGCGCGGCCGCAAGAGTGCCCCGTTTATGGGGACAATTCTCAAGAAATTAAAAGTGGCACCGGACCTCATTTTATCCAGCCCGGCAAACAGAGCTTCCATGACGGCAAGGATTATTGCCAATAAGATTGGCTATCCACTTGAGAAAATTCGCTACAGCGAAAGCATTTATGAATTCAGTGCCAATGCCCTCATCGACATTATTAAACAATTAGAGGATGTGGTCGATAAAGTGATGCTCGTCGGTCATAATCCGGCCTTAACCGACCTGGCCAATTATATCGGTGACAAGGCAATCAACAATCTACCAACCAGCGGGGTTTTTTGTGCTGATTTAAATATACCTTCATGGGCTAAAATCAGCGACCGCTGCGGTAAAGTAAAGTTCTTTGAATTTCCTAAAAAACATGAGTCGTAATGGTTTGCGGGTTCAAAAGCAACCGGCGACCGGTTTGGATGCTACCTGGGTAGCAAAAGTGAAGAGGGAATGCCGGATAGGCGGCCGGCAGGCATGTGCGATAGCGCAAACGGTACCGTAAGCCCCACAAACGTTTTCCCGTAGGTGCATCGTAAAGCAGGCCTTGGTTAAAATCATTTAATAAGGAGGAGGATAAGATGGCAAAAAAGAAAGAAGAAAAAGCGAAAAAGGACAAAGACAAGAATAAGAAGAAAGCGAAAAAGAAAGAAGAAAAAGGGAAAAAGGACACGGACAAGAAAAAAGCTAAGAAGAAAGAAAAAAAGGGCGGGAAAAAGAAATAGAGATTGTTTCCGGCAAATGTAAACTTCAAGGGCAATCCGACCCCTTCGGCTGGATTGCCTTTTTTTTCGGTAGATTGAGCGGAAATTACATGGAGGTTAATGTGCCATGAAAACAACCAGTCCCTTTGCCAGTTTAATGCGGCACTCCCCTTTCAAACCGATCCAGGCGCACATGCGGGTCGTATCTCGCTGTGTGGCAGAAATGCAACCCTTGTTTGATGCAATCATAATAAAAGACCGGGAGCAGGTTAAGGCCCTGGCCGTAAAAATCGGGGAGCTGGAAAGCGAAGCCGATCAGATTAAAGATGAGTTTCGCCTTCATATGCCCAAAAGAGTATTAATGGCGGTGGCCCGCCGGGACCTGCTGGCCCTCATCCAGCAACAGGATATGATTGCCGATACGGTGGAAAAAATTGGCCAAATTGTCACCCAGCGTGACATGGAAGTTCCCGGTGCGATTAAAGAACTTCTCCTTAAACTGGTTCAGCACACAACCGATATTTGTTCCCAGGCAGCAGCAATGATTGAACAGCTGGATGAACTGTTAGCCCTTGGCTTTGGCGGTAAACAATCGGATCTCGTTTCTGAAATGATCACAAACGTGAAGCGCAGCGAACATAACATTGATTTTTTGATAGGGGATCTTAACCGCGCACTCTTTTCCATTGAAGACCAATTGAAACCTGTTGCGGTGATGTTCTGGTATAAATTGATCGATTTAATCGGCGACATTTCCAATCAGGCCGAAAACATGGGGGACCGTTTAATGCTGTTCATCGCCCGTTAGCGGAAAGGAAATAAAATGGAAATCATTGCAGTGTATGGTACGGCCATGGTTGTCATGGCGGTGATATTCGGGCTTTTCATGACCTGGGGTGTCGGCGCCAACGATTTGGCCAATGCCATGGGCACCTCTGTGGGCGCCGGTGCCGTTACAGTCAAACAAGCCATCGGAATCGCCATCGTTTTTGAATTCCTCGGCGCCGTGTTGGCGGGAGGGCATGTGACCCAAACGATTCGCAAAGGGATCATCGATCCCACTCCAATTATCAGCCATCCCGAGATACTGGTCTTCGGAATGCTCGCTTCGCTGTTAGCCGCAGCGGTTTGGTTGATGATTGCTTCCGCTAAAGGTTGGCCGGTTTCGACAACCCACTCCATTGTGGGCGCTATCGTCGGGTTTGCGATCGTGGGCATCGGCCCCGAAGCGGTCAAGTGGAATAAAATCATTGAGGTCGTGGTTAGTTGGATCATATCTCCGGCGGTGGGAGGCGTCATTAGTTTTATTTTGGTGATGAGCACGCGTAAGCTTATTCTGGATACGGAGACCCCGCTGAAAAATGCAAAAAAATATGCTCCTTTTTATGTATTTCTCGTCGGGTTTATCATTTCCCTGGTGACCATGTTCAAGGGATTAAAACAACTCAAACTGGACCTGTCCATCGGGGGAAGCATTTTTGCGGCTATCTGTTTCGGGGTTCTGACCGCTTTTATCGGATGGTTATTCATCAGAAAAGTTAAGCAGCAGGAAGATGACGACCGCACGTTTCAATTTGCCAGCGTAGAAAAGGTGTTTGCACCCATGATGCTGTTTACGGCCTGCTCCATGGCATTTGCCCACGGCTCCAATGATGTTGCCAACGGCATCGGTCCGCTGGCAGCAGTCGTCAGCATCGTTGGTTCCGGTGGCGAAGTGATTCAGAAAGCCCCGCTGCCGATTTGGATCCTTTTAATCGGTGGTGCCGGAATTGTATTGGGCCTTATCACCCTCGGCTACCGGGTGATGCTGACCGTGGGTAAAAAAATCACCGAGTTGACCCCCTCGCGCGGCTTCTGCGCTGAGCTTGCGGCGGCTTCTACGGTGGTTATTGCCTCCCGCACCGGTTTACCGGTATCCACTACCCACATTCTGGTGGGCGCTGTATTGGGTGTTGGTCTGGCCCGCGGTTTAGGGGCATTGGACCTACGGGTTGTTTTAAATATAATTATCTCCTGGATAGTGACCTTGCCGGCCGGGGGAATCATGGCGATGTTTTTCTATTTCACCCTCAAGGGCATATTTGGTTAAAGCCTGGGGTGGTTAAAAGTACTCTCAAATAGACTCATATGGACTTAGATTTTGATGTCATTTTTGTTCCGACTTCCAAAAAGTTTCAGGTGTCAGCCCAGCCGCCGGCCAAAAAGAATGGCCAGTCTAATCTTAAAAGAATCTTAAAAAAAAGCGAATATCGAATATCGAATCATGAATATCGAATGTCGAAGGAATGTATTCTATCTATTTTATTTGTTATAAAAAAGCAGAGCGAATCGACATCCACCATTCGTCAATCGTCATTTGTCATTCGTCATTCCATGAAGTTTCATACGAGTGTCAGAACGGGGGCACCCGAGAGTTGAATCCTGACACCTGACACCATTTACCCGTTCAGGGAGGGCATTGATAACTTCCAATAAAGGCTCCGTGTTATATGATAGCGGGATCATGCCATCGCCAATCCGCGTAAAAACGCCAACGGAGTGAAAACCTGCGCCATATATAATGTGGTGATTCTCAATATCGCCTGCATTCAGCCATAGGGTTTCCGTTTCATTGAGGGGGTTATGACCGACGATAAAGGTGAAATTCGGGTCAAGACCAAGCCCTTTGCGAAACCGTTTTACATCCTTGGACGTATATCCGCCGGGATAGCCGGGCCGTTTAACACGATTGTGAATTAACTGTTCCATCAGACCCGGGTGTTCGTTGGCGTCGATCAGCATTTCGAGGGCAACCTTGCGCGATGGGGGTGAGGCATGACAGGCTAAAAAGTCTTTGGCAAGGACCACATAGGGTAATTGGTCATAATAGCGGTCCATCTCTTGCTTGTAGCGCGTACCCCGTTCAACTACAAGATGCTTTTCCCATAAGAGTCCCTGGGGAATCCCCCCCTTTGAAACATCCGGTGCAAAACTATCGTGGTTGCCGCAGATATGAAATACCTGGTTCGGAAATCTGATCTTCAACTTGAAAATGAAATCCATTATCAGCATTGAGCCGGTCATATCCTCCATTTGATCCTCCATCTCCGAATGGACGGCATCCCCAAGAAGGATCAAACAGGCGCTACCATTTTCAAGGCTTTCTAAAAATTGATTTTCGGAGAGGATATTCATCAGGTTGTCGATCCGAGCATGGAGGTCACCGATGAGAATCGGGGTTACCTCATCGGGAAGCCTTACCAACGAGCCCGGCTGACCCTGGGAATTTTTTGGACGGTGAACCTCTTGAGCCATGATCCGGTTGACCTTTTTCAAATCAGATTGGGCTTCTAACAGAGGCAAGGCTTGAATCGGGCCGCCGAAAATTTCCCTAAGACGATAAAGCTTATCTTGCCGTCGGCGGATGAGTCGCTCGATCTCTTCAGGCGCTTTAACAACGGATAGGGTGGTACCCGTGTCGGAATGAAGATCCCTGAAAATAAGGGCATCACCCGGATAGGTAACGGCCAGATGGCGGTCGTTGACCTTATCTGAATAGGAAAGGATCGCTGTCTGTTCAGGATCGCTCCTGCCCAGAACCAGTTTTTTACCTCGCTCCAAGCGGATAAAGCCGCTGATCCGGGAAAAAAAATGTGCGGGGTTGAAGAGGACAAAACCCGATGGGGACTCTTCCGGGCGGGATTTGAGGAGACGTTCCGGGAAAAGGTGCAGTTTATCATCGTCGGATCCCAGGCGAATCTGAAGTGGAAACCCTTGAAACGGAACCTGGATCCCCTCTCCCTTGAGGTGTTTTGTTCCGCTGATTTCCACCCTCTCATAGTTCTTCGAGGCAGCGAAGAGAGATTTTGCCTTTTGAAATAAACTCATGACACTTTTTTAAGGGGGAGGTTAACCGTGAAAATCGTGCCTTTTCCCCGTTTACTGGACACTTCGATCCTGCCGCCCAAAAGTCCAACCAACTGCTTGGTAATGACAAGTCCCAGGAAAGGTCTTTTATACTCAAATGTATCGGCATCGGTTACCGGACCCGGGTGTTCAAAAAGATGCTCAAGTTTGGCTGCATCGATGCCGATCCCGCTATCCTGTATCAAAAAGCGAATCTGATAGCCGGTTTCATCTTCGGAAATATTTTCCATGCTGATATTGATTTCTCCGGTATTTGTAAATTTGACGGCATTGGAAAGTAGATGCATTAAAATCAGGCTCAAATTGCCGGAATCACCGTGCACGGTTACGGGCAGGTTGGCAGGGCGCTGGACTCTATATTCAAGGCCCTTTATGCGGGCAAAATTACTGAAAAAAATCGATAGATTGTCTATGAGAAGATGCAAATTAAAATCTGTTTCGTTAAGTTCCAACCATTGAGTGTGGACCTTGGAGTAGCCCAGAATGACGTCTATGATGTCAAGCACCCATTGTCCGGATTGTTTCACTATTTCGGCGTAACTGCGCCTTTTGCCAACACGGTCAGTCTCTGCAAGGTCATCGACCATGCTGATGATGCTGTCCATGAGGGTATAAATCTCATGGTTCATGAGGGTTAAGAGCTCCTGTTTTTCATCGATGGCCTGGTGCCAATTCGCTTCGGTCTCTCGGTTTAATGTGATGTCCAAAACCAGTCCGGCATAGCGAAGGTGTTCACCGCTGCCCACCCGACCGACGATAAGGGATAGGGGTATCTTTCGATTGTCTTTTGACAATCCGATCATTTCTCTACCGGCGGCGACTCCCGGGATATCATGGGAGTCGATCTGATCAAACAAAGACGGACCTTGATCCGAACCCTCCCGAGTGGTAAACAGCCTGCTAAACGATTGCCCTATCAATTCCAAAGGTGAATATTCCAGCATGTTTGCCAGCTCCGGGTTGAGGGTTTCAATAATACCGTTCTTGTCGGCTATAAAGAGTCCCGGTGGGATGCTGTATATAACACTGCGCAGGTGGGAATCATCCTCTCGTATGGTGGCCATGGACCACGCAGTCAAGCGCTCCATATGATCGCTCATGGTATTCACAGCGGCGCCCATGGCATCAAGCTCATCGCGCCCCCCGGTGGCGGGGACACGCTCCGTAGGATCGGAATGGGCCATCCTGCTTAGAACAGTTCCAATTCGATGCAATGAATGGGTAATGTAGCGGGTGATAAATACGGCAAAGGAAATGCCCAGCAGCGACGCCACAAAAACAACAATCAACATCAAGCGGGATTTGGATTGTGAGTTGGTGTTGATGGTTTCGGTTGCCTCCTTCATCGCACGGTCAGCGTTTTCGACATTGCGCTCCGCCATCTGTGTAATCTGACGAGCGGCATCATCCATCTCCATGGCAAGCCGGTCAATGATATCGTTTTGCTCCACCAGTGCCAGAAAATCGGTTTCGTAACTGTCTAAAAGCGCGTTGAACTTCTGTTTGCTGCCGGGAGAGATGCCGGATTGGGCAACTTGTGAGCGCAGGGTTTGAATCTCATCTTGGGCCATGCGCACGTACTGCTTGTCATGACGCAGCAGATAATCTTTTTCCCGCCGCCGGAGTTGGAGAATATTTTTCTCCAGATCGGGTACAAAATGGGCCTTGAGCAAATCCTCGATACGATGGGCGACATTCCGAAACAGGCCCTTGCCGCCCTTGATGTTCTTACCGTTCAGTGCATCTTGCGCGTAGTCGGCTAAAGCGTCACGGTAGACGTCAATCTCCTTGTTAAGCCGGATCTTGAGATCCTTTTTCAACTCCGAGATGTTCGCTTTTTCTTTGAATTCTTTGATCAGTGCAAAAACCGCATCATAATATTGCTTTTCCCGTCTGAGTCCAAGATCTTTCTCCCCGCGACGAATCTGTAAGAGTTGAAGGTAAAGTGACCCAACCTTGAAATTATCGGCCAAATCTTCCAGTTCATGCGCCCGGTCGCGAAATCTTCCCTGCAAACCGGCGTTATGGTCCAACCCCTTTTTTCGCCAGGCCGCCACTATGGCCTCAAAGCGGGTATGGTAATTCTCCGTAAGCATAGAAATCTGCTTGCCGACAGCCATGGCGTCGGCGTCGATTTTCTTTAATTTGACTGCTTCTTCCCGGATCCGGCCGACATACTGCGTGACCTCGTCTGCGGCTGCCTCTTTTCTAAAGATCAGAAAATCCTTTTGCGCTCGGCGAGCCTCCAACATAAAGCCTTCGATATTCAAGCTGAGACTCTTCTTGGCTTCAAAAACATCCAAAAGTCTTTGATAGTCGGACAGGGACTGTTTCAAGGTCATCTGATACTGCCAGATTACTCCCAGAAACAATAAACCGACCAGCCCAAAACTGAGACCGATTTTTTCACCAATGCGAAGGTTGTTAAAGAAACGAACCATGTTCCTGCTCCCATCCATCCGTTCCCATCCAAGGAACGAATCCTATCCAAATATATTTGAAATTTGTTTCAACTTTGAACCGACACTGAACACTCAAAACACCTGTTGATTGCAATACCCAATCGAAATTGTTTGAAACCTCAATTTTCTGACAACATATTGTCAGATAAAGACGCCTGAGGGCTTAAACAAACCTGCTGTAACTAGTTTGAGGCTGATCCTCACCGATAGACATATCTGCGGCATTTACGATGCGTCGCGGTCTGCCCTCGAAGCTGTCGCGTATATATACCTTCAGGCCATGATAATGGAAATGAGCGGCCAAAATCTCATAGGCTGTGATCTGTTTTTCCACAATTTTCTGGGTTAAAAGGTCATCTACGTGGTGACTGCCGAGTCTCGCCCGCAGTGAGCGTGCCACGTAGGTCATACGAGGGGGTGGCAGCTGGAAGTAAAAGGTGTATCTATTTTTCCATTCGGTGCCCAGCAACCATCGCTTTTTCGGTGGGATTTGAATACGGCCCAGGTTTACCGGGGTGGGAGATTCAAGCCACTCTTGCTCGAAGACGGCGCGACTTACCCTGTGTCCCTCGAATGGAAATCCGAAATGCACTTCTCTGGGGCGAAAGTTAAGGATGGGGCTGCGCCACCAGTTCTTTTGAGCCAAATCGAGATAACCCTCCATCGGCCAGCCGCCCAGTTTGTTAATAAGGGTGGATTTTCCGCTGCCCGGAGGCCCCGTAATAATGATTCGCCGAAACCGTTCCCCGTAAGGGAAGCTGACACCCTTGATGTCCGATGTCTCTTCAATTTCTTTAGTGGTTAAAGGCATAAGTTACAATATACTTTTTATATCTTCGATGGAGAGGATTCCGACCAACCGATCCTTGTCCAGCACCGGAATGTGGCGGAAGCGATTTTTCGTCATCAAAGAGAGACATTTGTCCACTTTCTGGTTGGGTGTGGTTTGAATCACTTTTGCGGTCATGATATCCCGCACCAATGTTTTTTTGGATTTCTTCTTTTTCAGGATCATTTTACGGGTGAAGTTCCGCTTTGATAGGATCCCCACCACCTTTTCCTTTTCAACCACCACCAGTGCGCCGAATTCTTTTTCTGCCATCAGCTTCAAGGCATCGTAAACCGTGGCATCCGGGGAGATGGTAACCACTTCTCGTTTTAGCTTTTCCAATAACTTTTTAACCTTCATAACAATCAACTCCTAAAAGAGTTTTGGCCTCATGTTACTTGCATCCTGATATAGCGCGTCGTCATAATTTTGGGTAACATTTTTTGATCACGCTTTTATCTGATCTGTCTGTTTTGATACGCCAATGCACCTCCATCAATGAAGGTCGATTCAGCTTTTTTTGTAGACTAGACCTTTTCTCGCTTTTCAGATCCAGTTTTCCCTGGCCTAAGCCGATTGCCCTAAGGCCAGGTCTCAAAAACTCTTTAGCATGAATGTTACTGATTTGCAGTGAAGGTTAAATAAGTTGCGCCAGGGCGGGCCAACATTCCACGATTCCATCATTGCATGTCGCTTACCAAGAGATTGGCCGCAAAAAGCACCGTGATTACAATAAATTGTAGAAATTCCGAAATGTAATTAATATAAAGATGGCTTATTTGCAACTTGACAAAGATTCTCATTTTTTAATACATTAAATTATTATCATAATTGGGAGTCAATGTCATTAACCTTACATCAAGTTCTCGTGGGAGCGGCTTCCAGCCGCGAAAAAGACCCCTTCATACCTATCGTCGCATAATCACCCGGCGTCGGGGTCCCACAATCAAATTCGCCTAAATCACCATTATTAATTCATTGAGTTTCCAATGAAGTTTCTTTTTCGGTCAAACTGGCCGCCTTTCAGGCCGGCGGCTGGGCTGAAACCTGACATCTTACGTTCCTGACAACATGTTGTCAGATAAGGGCCCTTAAGGGCCTAAAAAGGGGTTTTTTAACGATAGGAGGCGTGGACATGGCAAAAAAAACAGATAAAGACATCCTGTTGGTGGCAGTCGATTTTTCTCCCTACTCAGAGCAGGCCCTGTGTTTTGCCGGCCGACTGGCAGAAAAACTAAAGGCCCAGCTGCTGGTGCTGCATGTTATCCATGATCCCGCCGAAGCACCGGGGTTTTATGCTCAGAAAGGAAAAAAGAAAAAATTCCTCAAATCCATGGAAGAAGCAGCCGAAGAAATGATGGCAGAATTTCTTTTAAAAATGCGTCAAGCCCATCCCGATCAGGTGCCGATTCAAAAAGCCAAAGCGCTATTGGTGGTCGGCACACCGGTGACTCGGATTGTGGAAGTCGCTGAAAAGAAACAGGTCGACATGATTATCATGGGAAGTCACGGTCGCACCGGGTTGGCCCATTTGCTGGTTGGTTCAAAGGTCCAGCGGGTGGTACAACTGTCACCCATCCCGGTAACGGTCGTCAAAATCCCCCAGGGAAAAGTAAATTTTTGCCATCCGGTATAAAGGAGATATCAAATGACATCGATCGATTCTCGTCGGACCTTATTGCTGGGATTCACCGGATTATTTTTTCTCATGTTGCTCTCACCCGTGTCTGCCCAGGCCGGCGCTGCTTCAGAATCAAAAGAAATCAGCTGGTTTTTCCTGGTTGTCGGCTTGCTCGGAGGGCTGTCCCTGTTTCTGTTTGGTATGGACAAAATGAGTGACGCTTTAAAGAATGTGGCCGGGGAAAAAATGAAGGATATCCTGGGGATATTGTCGAACAACCGTATCATGGGGCTTATAACGGGAGCGATCGTGACGGCCGTTATCCAGTCCAGTTCGGTCACCACGGTGATGCTGGTCGGTTTTGTAAGCGCCGGTTTGATGTCCCTCTCTCAAACGGTCGGCGTAATTTTAGGCGCGGATATCGGCACCACCATCACAGCCCAGATTGTGGCATTTAAGGTCACCAAGTATGCCTTGCTGCTACTGGCGATCGGTTTTGGAATGTTATTTATCTCCAAAAGGGAAAAAATCCAGCAATACGGCTATATGGTCATGGGACTGGGAATGATTTTTTTTGGCATGGGCGTGATGAAGGATGCCATGGAACCCCTTAGAACTTATCAGCCATTTATTGATTTAATGGCCAATATGTCCAACCCGATATTGGGAATTTTGGTCGCGGCCATTTTTACGGCCTTGGTTCAATCCAGTTCCGCATCGATGGGAGTGGTAATCGTACTGGCGATGCAGGGGTTGATTACTCTCGAGGCAGGAATTTCCCTGGCACTTGGTGCCAATATCGGAACGTGTGTGACGGCAGGTTTGGCCTCGCTTGGAAAACCGCGTGAGGCGGTCCGGGTAGCGGTGTGTCATGTGCTATTCAAAATAATAGGAGTGCTGATAATGTTACCTCTTATTGGGCCGTTTGCAAAGTTTGTCATTTTCATCTCCCCCTCCCCTGCCGAAGGACTGACCGGCCTAGAGGCCGCCGCCGCAGTGCTGCCGCGCCAGGTGGCCAATGCTCACACATTGTTCAATATAGGGATCGGGGTTCTTTTTCTACCATTTGTCACCCAATTTGCCCGACTCGTTTTCTGGTTGGTGCCGGATAAGCCCCTGCCGGAGTTTGAAGAAATCCAACCAAAATATTTGAGTGAGATGCTGCTGCACACCCCCAGTCTGGCCCTGGATGCCGCCCGACATGAAATCAAACGGATGGGCAAACGGGTGGATCTAATGAACAGTGCCATGATGCCGGCCGTATTGACCGGCAACAGGGAAGCCCTGCAGGCCGTGCGGGAGATGGATGAGGAGGTCGATGTTCTCTACAAGCATCTTGTCAATTATCTGGCAGAAGTCAGCAAGCTGCAACTGAATGAATACCAGACCCAAAAAATGATGAAGCTTATGGCTGCCGTCAATGACCTGGAACAAATTGGCGATGTGATCGAAGTCAGTCTGGTGGACCTTGGAGAAAAACGCCTCAAAAAAGGATTCAAGATCAGCGATGCGACTCAGAAGGTCATCAACACCGTTCATGTTGTTGTGTCCGATGCGCTCAAAGCCGCCGTGCGGGCGGTTGTCGAAGAAGACAATGATTTCGCCACGCGGGTCCTCTCCATGAAATCGGATATGAACCGGCTGGTAGAGCAGGCCGGCATGCATCAGGCTAAGCGGCTCGTTTCCGAAGACTCCGGAAAATTCGAGGCCTACAGCGTGGAAGTGGACATTATCGAAAAGCTCAAACGGATTTACTATCACGCCAAGCGCATGGCCAAAACCGTCGTTGAAACAGAGGAAGAAAAAGTGGATATTAAGGAGGCAGCCTGAAGCAAGGGTTATATTTTCCCTCTTATTTCTTCGATGGTGAGCAATCCGACCAGCCGGTCCTTGTCCAGCACCGGCATGTGGCGGATGCGCTTTTT
>JBAVYC010000462.1:0-2776 GCA_049698595.1 Desulfobacterales bacterium
ATGATGCACGAATACATCCGGACCATCCTCTTGTTCGATAAAACCATAACCCTTGCGCTCGTTAAACCATTTTACAACACCATCGGCCATTGTGGCACCCTCCTTCAATAAAATTTTTCATAGTCCCATACTTCAGGATGCCGCACGGACAAAGGGATCTTTCCTTCAGAATGAAACCGGCCGTTCAATATAAGACGGACCTTTAATGATTGAACTGATAATACCCTTTTTTCAGGCAAAATCAAGTGATTTATTTAATTATTTCTCACAAGACCAACGATTGAATGAACGCCAGTAGTTGGTTGAGATTCTGGCAGGGACGGACTTCATTGCAGCAGTCTTGATAGGCGCGCATCTCACTGTCGCCAGTGTACCAGAAGTACTGGGTTTCAGGGTTCAACCAGATCACCCGACGACATCTTTCCCGCATATCATCCAGGATTTGTTCTTCAGGGTTGCTGTAATTGGATCGGCCGTCGCCAATAATGATCAGGGTGGTCTTTTTGTTGAGAATGTCCATGTAATCTTTTTTAAACTGGCGAAAAGTAAGCCCGTAATCTGTAGCCGCGTTGTATTCGATATTCGCTTCTTTCAGGACCTTGTCAATGGCCTTGTTGATATCACAGTCTTTAAAAATATCGGTGACGTCATCCAATCCGGCCACGAAGACAAAACTGCGCACCTGGGTAAAACAGTCCTGCAGCGAATAGAGCATGTTGAGCATAAATCTGGCAGCCGACCAGACCGAGCCGGAGACATCGCACAGGGTAACGATTTTGGCCTTGCGCAGCGGCCGGTTGCGAAAAAAAAGCTCCAACGGAATACCCTGGTAAGCGGCCGCCCGGCGCAGCGTTTTCTTGACATCCAGTGCCCCCCTGTTTTTCGTGGCATACCGCCGGCTGACGGTGTCTTTTAGCTTACGCACGAGTTGATCGATGGCCTCGCGAATTGCGGCCACTTCTTTTTTGGTCAGGGAAGCAAAATGAATTTCACCCAACCGGTCCAGGTGTTGCTGATAAGAGGGTGTCTTCTTGCTGTCGTCCTCAAAGGGACGGTTTTGCTGCCTAAGCAGCCTGCGGGCGCTGGCCAGCCGTGTGTCAAAAAGTTCTTTCAAATCTCGGCGAGTTTCCCAATGCATCCGATCCTGTTGATCGGCAATAAATTGCATCAACGTATCTTCCGCAGCATTGATCTGCAGCATCAGCTCAAGACGCTGGATCATCGGCCCCAGATTGGAACCCATGCCCCCGCCCCGTCCATTCCCCTCCATAAAACCTTGCTGCATCTGCTCAAGAAACGGCAGCGGGTCCCCGTTTAGAAAGTCGATCAGCGCCTGGTGGTTTTTATTGCCGTTTTGTTCGGCGCCCAGTGTCAAAAGGGCATCTTGAATCTGTTCGGAAAGGGGGTCCCCATGAGAGATGCCCGATTCCTGGCGCAGTTCGTGGAAAAATAGATCATACAGCCGGTCGAAATGAAATTGCTCCCGCCGACTTTTGGCAAAATTGGCCCGCAATACCGCCGCAAACTGCTTCTCATCCAGTATATCCACCAGCTTTAGCTGATTGAGACAGTCGAGCACTTCAGAAGTTGAGATCCTGAGTCCCGCCGCGCGGGAACAGGATACAAATTTTAGGATAAGGTTGACCATGGATGTAAGGACTCAGTTAAGAATTTTTTCCATCTTCTCTGCTACCTGCACCACATCAGTCCGGTACTTGCAAATCACATTGAGCGTGTCGTTGATGATCTCGGGGGACAGATCTTCGACCTGCAAAGCCAGCAAAGATTGCGCCCAGTCCAGGGTTTCGGAAATGCAGGGCTTTTTTTTCAGATCCAGATCACGAATATTGCGAATAGTGTCAACCAGGCGCCGGGCCAGCTGGTCATTGATTTGAGGGATCTTCAGTTTAACGATTTCCAATTCAAGTTCGCGCTCCGGATAATCGATGTAAAGGTGGATACATCTTCGTTTGAGGGCATCACTCATGTCCCGCGAATCATTGGAGGTCAAAAAAACAAAGGGGATCTTCAATGCTTTGCGGGTCCCCAATTCCGGGATCGATATTTGAAAATCACTTAATACTTCCAGCAAGAAAGCTTCAAACTCGGGATCGGATTTATCCACTTCATCGATGAGGAGCACCACCGGTCGGGTGGCGCTGATGGCCTGCAGGAGGGGACGGGGCTGAATGAAGCGCTCCGAGAAAAAAGCATCTTCCTGGGATGCAATCCGGTCCACGGCAGCCGACAGGGAATTTGCCCCTTTGAGGACATCGTCGATTTTTTCCTTCACCATCTGGGTGTAAAGCAATTGTTTGGCATACTCCCATTCGTAAAGGGCTTTGGCCTCATCCAGTCCTTCGTAGCATTGAAGACGAATTAATTCTCGTTCCAGGCTGCGGGCGACAGCCTTGGAAAGCTCCGTTTTGCCCACCCCGGCAGGCCCTTCCACCAGCACCGGTTTTTGGGTCGCCTGGGCCAAAAAGACAACCGTGGCGATCGTCTTTGAACAAATATAGTCGGCTCTTTCCAAAGCCGTTTTAACATGATCGACACTTTTGAACTTCATCGATGAGATCTCCTATATATAGGATCGTTGATCCTAGGTTGAGCGGTTCAGGGTTCAACGTTCCGGGTTGAAGAAACCCAGGCAGTTCGTATCAAAGGGATCATATATTCATCTGGTTATAAATCCGTTTCACTCAATAGGTTATGACGGGTTTGCCGGAATTTGATTATTATTGGGAATAGTATCCATCTGTTGTAACCCTTGAAC
>JBAVYC010000463.1:0-11398 GCA_049698595.1 Desulfobacterales bacterium
TCCTCTATCGTTTTTAATGTTGAATGGTCGCAATAAGCACAGTGATTCTCTCCGTGGCGCAGGCTCTACCCTCCGGGGCTTAGTCCAGTATTCCCCTGCGGGACGGAGTCGAGCCGGAGGCCAATAAATTTTAGAAAGTCCGACACTTGAATTGATACTCATATGGATCTTCGGCCCTGTTGTCAAGGTCTTCGCTTTTAGCCTTGATTTTACATAATGACAGGTTAATATTAGTAGAGCTCATTTATTTTAAAAACTTCCTGTTGCCCATTATTCGGGCCGGGGATTTCCGGGTTATCCGCTAACGGGGGTGAAGATGCCGCTTTTTGATCTGACCGAGTTTTTTAAACTGTCATCGGCGCTGAACTACAATCTGAGCGCTGCATCTCTGAATCGTTATAATGTATTGATGTATATTATTGGCGATAAGCGTTTGGATGCCGATGAGAAGAAGGACCGCGAACAAAAAGGTATCCTGATGGAAGCGTTGGGGTATCTGTTCAATGTGTACAGTCAGAAACGCCGGCGTTTAGGCCCGATGGCCGTTTTGCACCCCCTGAGGGCGGCAGCCTTGTTTACCCGATCCCTCGACAGCATCAATATAGTAGACCTGCTCACCTTGCTTTTCCATGATATTCTCGAAGACATCAACCCGGCCGACTATAACATACAAGAATGGAAATCTATGGAAGGTCAGTTGTACAGACTCTTGGAACGTATGGAGATCGAAGATGAATCCAGGCTGGTGACGCGCCTTATGTCTCTGACCCGCGTTGAAAATGAATCCTACTACCAGTATATCGGCCGACTGCTGGACAACACCCAAAATTTTCCCGAAATCGTTCAAGTTAAACTGGCCGACCGGCTGGACAATACCCTGGACATGCGGATTGACCTTGAAGATCCGCTTTCCAGAATTGATTTTTTTGAAACTGTTTTTCAAATCATGTTTGTCAACAACTATCCGGGTTACAAACCAAAAATGGAGCATGCGCCGGCGACAGCCATGAACGGTGCCAGGCGTCTGTACCAGCTATTTAAAAATGCGGTGCTGTTGTCGTTGATCCGTCAGTATGTGCCTGCCGCGGGTCGGCGGGAGGTAAAGAATCTTTTCGATGCCTTGTCGGAAGCCGGCCTGAAAGAAGCCCAACGTACTCTGATCCATTTGATCAGCTATCATGTCAAGGATCTGCAAGCCCTGCGCAGCCTTGTGCTCGAAGCGATGCAATATTGCTACAGCGGCCGAAGCGACCTGGTAACCAAGCCGGATGGCAGCCAGTTGTTAGACGGTTTGTTTTCGACCTATTTCGGAAATAAAGTAAAAAAAAACCGTCGCCAGCAGTTGGATATTTTGTATCAGAACAAACCCCTGATGCTGGAGGCCTCGGTGGCTTTCCTGGTCATATTTTTAAGCTTTTTAAACGACGATACTTTTTATATTCGGGGGATCAGCGCAGAGGGTATTGAACCCAGCTAGAGCGTTGGCTGGGGTGTTTGTGAGCTAGATCTCAGGATCACGCAATATTATATCCGCGCTAAATTGAGCGACTCGCATTGCCGCCAGGTGGTCGGCTATGTCACCGTCTTCCATCTGCAACCGATCTTCGATTGTTTTATCCAGCACTGAATCCCGGCTGCGATAGGCAGTCGCTAAATCCGGGTCTATTTCAATGGCCTGATCGAAGTCCTGGAATGCAGGGGCAAAATCTCCCATCTTTTCATAAGCCAGGCCGCGCAAATGATATGCGCGCGCATATTTTGGGTTTAATCGAATGGCACGTGAAAAATCGGATATCGCTTTTTTTAATTTTTTTAATTTCAGATACGCCAGACCGCGACTGGAATAAACCAATGCATATTTACGATCGTTTTTTACGGCCTGGGTAAATAATTTTATACTTGCTTTGTAGTCCTCTTTGAGATAGGCGGCGGCACCTTCATCAAACAATTTTTTCGCCATGTAATTTTCGGACATGTGCAGGATCTCCAAATAATATCTTTATCGTATCGGGGAAAAGTCAGAGTAGTTTATACACGTTTGAAATAATAAATAATTTAACCGTTTAAAATTTAAAGTAGTCATCCCTCGCAGTTGTGTCAACCAATGCGGACCGACGGGGCCATTATCATACCGCAGTAGGGTTTGTGCAGCCCACATCGACGGGTATGTTTGGCGGGTTGATAACTGATATGTTGAATGGTTCAGGGTTCAACGTTTCGGGTTGAAAAATTCCAGACAGCTCGTATCAAAGAGATCGTGTCTTCATCTGTCGGTATTCCCATTTTCGTGGTAAAGAAAAAGCATGTTCGGCGCCTGAAAACATCGCCGAAATGAGGCCAATGAGAATATTCAATCCCTATTTAATTTTTTGACTACAACGGACTGCCAATCATGGACACGCTGGACCCAACACGGGAAACTCCCGCTGCTGCGCTAGAACCGAATGTATGGAAAGAAACTTATCAAATCAGGACCTATGAGGTGGATTGCTGCAACCGGCTTTCAATTCTTTCAATGTTTAATTTCATGCAGGATGCCGCCAGCAAACACGCCGAGGCGCTTGGCGTTTCAGTTCGTCGGCTGCTTTCGGAAAATTATACCTGGCTGCTTGCCCGTCTTAAAATTAAAATCACCTCTTATCCGGGTATAAACGAGCGGATACAGATCGCCACGTGGCCGTCCGGAATTCATCAGTTGTTTGCTCTGCGCGATTTTGAACTCAGGAATGAAAACGATCAGGTCATCGCCGCAGCCGTTTCTGCCTGGCTGGTCATTGACGTACAACGGCGGCGGCCGGTCCGCATTTTGCCGTTTGTGGACAGGCTCAAACCGATTGAGGGCCGTCACGTCCTGCCCGATACCCTTGACAAGCTGCCGGGGCTCGAAAAGCGGACCTATGAAAAGAAGTTTATCGCACGCTATGGCGATCTCGATGTCAACCAGCATGTAAACAATGTGAGCTTGGCAGAATGGGTGGTGGAAGGTGTGCCCTCCGCTTTGCAAAATTCATCGGCGCCGGTCCAGTTGGAAATAAATTTTCTGGCGGAGGCCTTTTACGAGGATTGTATCCTGGCAGCATGTAACCCGCAGAACCCGGATAATACGGTTTATCATCACAGCCTTATCCGTCAGCAGGATGGTCGCGAACTGGCGCGTGCCAGGTCGGTTTGGCGGGCGTTTTGAATGCCAAACGTATAGGCAGAGGGCATGGCGCAAGGGGCAGAGAGCAAAGCTTATAGGGCATGGGTTGGGGGGTGAATGGAATTGGGAAGAGGGAATGCGGAATTCCATTGGGCATCTATTGGTAAGCTAAACCCCTCTGGGATGAAATCAAAGCCTGGCCTATCCGCACCGTAGCCAGGCGAAGGCGGGTCATCTAGGCCAGGTTTACTTTAAATATATGACCGGGCTGGAAGTATCTTGATCGGCCACATACAGCCTGGCGTTGCAGCGGGTGAGTGCTTTTGCGACCTCATCAAACGCTATCCGGGGGGTATTGTTGGTTTCGCTTAGATGCGCCAGGATAACATGCTGCAAATTTTCGTGTTGCAGCTCTTCCAGCAGGATTTTTGAAGATGTATTTGAAAGATGGCCGGTTCTGCTTTTTATCCGCTGTTTCAGGGGCCAGGGGTAGGGGCCGGTTTCCAGCATCTGCGGGTCGTGATTGGCTTCAAGAATCAGCAGGGCGCAGTGTTTTAAATGCTCCTTCACCAAGGACGTTGCGATCCCCAAATCGGTGGCGATTGCGATAGTGGTTCCGTTCCGGCCGATGGTAAAGCCGACCGGATCTTCGGCATCATGGGATATCGAAAAGGGATGGATGCTCAGATTGCTGATGTGAAACGTCTGACCGCATTCAAACGATTTGGTTTCATGCAGGCTGCCGAGCCGGGGGGAAGCCTGGTGGGTTTTTTGATTGATGTAGACCGGCAGCTTGTATCGTCGGGAAAGAACACCGACGCCCTGGGTATGATCGGAATGTTCGTGGGTGACGATGATGGCATCCAGCTGTTCGGGGACCAGATCTCTATAGATCAATCTACGCTGGAGCTCGACTCCGGATAAACCGGCATCGATAAGAATTGACGTGTCACCATCGCTGATATAGGTCGCGTTGCCCTTGCTGCCGCTGGCCAACATGCAAATGGCGAGGTTGTAGTCGCCGGATTCTCGAGGTTTTTGACTGTTGTGGTCCATATATTTGATTCGCTTCATTAGGCTATCTAGCCGATTGAAAATTTTCTATAAATACCGTAAACAACAAAAAAATAAAAGTCTAAAAGGAAATGACCGGTTAAATGAATTCAGTAAATATTGAAACAAAAATTGTCAATCCGCTTATTGGAGATGCCATACCGCTTGCTTCATATGCTACCGCAGGGGCAGCGGCTATTGATCTGAGGGCCTGCCTAAAAGAAGAGATCGGCATTCAGCCGGGAGAAACCGTTTTGGTGGGCAGTGGAATTGCTGTTAATATTCAAGATCCAAACATTGTCGGTATAATTGTGCCCCGGTCCGGCCTGGGGATAAAAAAGGGCATCATACTGGCCAATACGATTGGCGTCATCGACTCCGATTACCAGGGTGAGATAAAGATAGGGCTCTTTAACAGAAGCCAAAATCAATATACGGTAAAACCGGCTGAACGAATCTGCCAGATGCTGTTTATGCCTGTCATTAATGCCACCTTGAAATTGGTACAAGAATTCAGCAACGCAACACACCGGGGCGATGGTGGGTTTGGTCATACCGGAAGAGATTGAATTTTAAATGACTTCAGCAGTCGAGGGGTTGCGCGGTTCTGGGTTCAGGGTTCAAACAAGATCTCTTCAAATTCTTTTTTATCGTTATTTACCGGGCCCAGCAGGGTCAATGCCATCTGGCGGGGATGGAAAAGTTCGTTGGCCAGTTCAAGGATATCATCCCGGGTGACCGCCTCAACGTTTTCGATGATTTTCTGCAGCGGAATATCGCATCCAAAATGTATTTCGTTTTGGGCACTTCGCACCATTTGATTGTCGATGCTTTCAGAGGCCAGCATGAGACCGCCTTTGGTGTACTCAATGGCGCCTTTGAGTTCTGAGGATGCTACCCGTTTTTTTCTTAGTTTGTGAATTTCATCTAAAACCAACCGGGTTGTTTCCTGAGCCCTTTTGGGTGCCACACCTGCATAAACACCGAACATGCCGGCATCCCCATGGGATGAAATGAATGAATATACCGAGTAGGCCAGGCCCCTTTTTTCCCGCACTTCCTGAAACAGCCTTGAACTCATGTTGCCACCCAGGATGGTATTTAAAAGGGAGAAGGTGTAGCGGCGCGGATCGGTGATGGATAATCCATTTGCATTCAGGCAGATGTGTGTCTGCTCTAAATCCCGATGGGTGAGGTCAACCACGGAGCAGCACTGGGGGGATATCCGCCGGGGGAAGCCGTTGCCGGGTTTGATGCTTTCAAAGGCCGGTTGCACCAGATCCACCAGTCGAGGGTGGTCGAGATTGCCGGCGGCGGAAATCACGATGCGTTCGGGTTGATACAGGCGCCGGAAAAATTTTTTTATCATCTGAGCGTCAAATTGGATGATGTTCTTCGGAGAGCCGAGAATGGATCGACCCAATGGATTTTCACCCCAAAAATTATAGCCCGAAAGCACATGCACGTATTCTTCCGGGCTGTCTTCCACCATGCCTATTTCCTGCAGGATAACCGGTCGTTCTTTATCGATCTCGGCGGAATCAAAAGCCGAATTGATGAAAATATCGGAGAGAATATCCACCATGGTGTCCGTATGGGTATCCATAACCCTGGCATGGTAGCAGGTAGTTTCCATGGCCGTAAACGCATTGGTATGGCCGCCGATGGCATCAAATTCCTTGGCAATCTGAAAAGCGGACCGTTTGCGGGTACCCTTAAAAATCATGTGTTCGATAAAGTGGGAAAGTCCGCTCTCAAGCTCGGATTCGTCCCGGGCACCCACATTGACCCACACCCCCATGGACACCGAGCGGGCATGGGGCATTTTTTTGCTGACAATTCGAATACCGTTTTTAAGGGTAGTTTTATCGACGGTCACTTTATTTTTCCTCTTCCAGAACGGCTTTGTGACTCAGCCGAATTTTTCCATCCCGGTTGATTTCAAGTACCTTGACCTTCAGCTTTTCGCCTTCCTTCACAATGTCAGACACCTTAGTCACCCGGTGGTTGGCCAGTTGCGATATATGCACCAGTCCGTCCGTGCCGGGCATTATCTGGACAAAGGCCCCAAAATCCATGATTTTGACCACCGTACCTTCGTAGACGGCACCGACTTCCGGCTCCCTGGTAAGGTCTTCAATCATTTTAATCGCGGCATCACCTTCCTCTTTTGAGATGGCGGCGATTTTAACCACACCGGAATCTTCAATCGCGATACTGGTATTGGTTTCACTCTGGATGCCTCGAATTATTTTACCTCCGGGGCCAATTATTTCGCGGATCTTGTCGGGATGGATCTGAATGGTACTGATGGTCGGTGCGAAGGGAGAAATTTCCTGACGGGGTTCGCTCAACGCTTCGGCCATTTTGTCAAGTATATGCAATCGTCCGGTTTTAGCCTGGTCGAGTGCTTTTCCCATGATGTCCTTGGAAAGTTCAAGGATTTTGATATCCATTTGCAGGGCAGTGATGCCTTCCCGGCTGCCGGCGACTTTAAAGTCCATATCGCCCGTGTGGTCTTCATCTCCTAAAATATCCGAAAGGACCACGGTCTGATCATCTTCCTTGACAAGTCCCATGGCAATGCCGGCCACCGGGGCCTTGATGGGAACACCGCCGTCCATTAAGGCCAGACAACATGAGCATACGGTTCCCATGGAGGAAGACCCGTTGGACTCAAAGACCTCGGATACCAGTCGAATCGTATAGTCAAAATTTTCTTTGTCAGGCAAGATCTTTTCGATGGCCCGGGTGGACAACCCGCCGTGACCGATATCCCGGCGGCTGGGACCGCCAATGCGTTTGACTTCGCCGACGGAATAGGGCGGGAAGTTGTAGTGCAGCATAAAGGGACGTAATTCTTCACCGCCCAGGGTTTCCACGCGCTGTTCATCCTGGCCGGAGCCCAGGGTCAGAACGCCGAGAACCTGGGTTTCTCCCCGGGTAAAAAGCGCACTGCCATGGGGACGGGGAAGAATACCGGCCTCGCAGCTAATCGGCCGGATTTCGTCAAATTGGCGGCCATCGATCCGGCGGCCGTCTTTTAAAATAAGATCGCGGCTGATGTTTTTTTGCAAATCGCCAAGAATTTCATAAACGTCTTCTTCGCGATCGGCGTAGGCATCACCTAATTTTTCAAAAAGCTGCGCTTTAACCTCGCGCAAGGCCCGGGAGCGTTTGGTTTTCTCAGGGATTAGAATCGCTTCGCGGATGGGTGCGGCGGCTTGCGGTTCAAGTAGTCCGACCAGATCTTCATCTTTTGCCGGAGGTGAATACGGTCGTTTGGTTGCGCCGTGGCTTTCCTGCAGCTGCATCTGTATATCGATGAGGGGTTGCATGGCGGTATGGGCAAAAAATATGGCCTCCAGCATGTCGGATTCGCTGATTAAGTTACCGCCGCCTTCGACCATCACAACACCGGTCTTTGAGCCTGCCACGATGATATTGAGATCGCTTTCATCCCAATCCGGAATGCCGGGATTTATCATCAACTGGCCGTTTAGGCGCCCGACCCGCACACTTGCAATGGGGCCGGCAAAGGGGATGTCCGAGATCGTAAGCGCCGTCGACGCCCCCAGCATAGCCAGTGTATCCGGATCGTTTTCCTGATCCATGGACAGCACAGTGGCAATCACCTGGGTTTCGTAACTGTATTTTTTAGGGAACAGGGGACGAATGGGCCTGTCGATCAAACGGGCAGTCAACGTCTCTTTTTCACTGGGACGGCCGATTTCACGACGAAAATAATTACCGGGTATGCGGCCGGCGGCATAGATCTTTTCCTGATATTCGACAGTAAGCGGCAAAAAGCTCGATTGTCTTTCTTTATGGGCGGACACCGCGGTGACCAATACAATGGTGTCGCCGCAGCGGACCACAACCGACCCGGATGCCTGTTTAGCAACTTTGCCGGTCTGGATGCTCAGCGTTTTCCCACCGATTTCTGCTGTAAGCGTTGTTTCCATATTTATCTCCTGAATTTATGCGACGTTAAAATTTTATCTGCTTGATTTTCGTAATCATTTTCCAAACGCTTGCCCGTCAGCACGTCGCCTGCTGTCGGACCGCTGCCTGTCTTTCTAAAACCGATACAACCAATGCTGCGAATTTAGAAGCCACCGGGTGGCCAACCCTTTCAAGGCTCAGCTATGATGGAAATAGTTCCAGCAGCCACCCGTTTCAAAATACGCCGGAGTGGACAGGTGTGCAGATTTGATGCGATCGGCTGTTTACCTTTTTAACCCCAGAGTCTCAATAATTGTGCGGTAACGATTTACATCTTTGTACTTTACGTAATTGAGCAGTCGGCGGCGTCTGCCGACCAGCATCAGCAGACCTCTGCGGGAATGATGATCCTTTTTATGAATTTTTAAGTGCTCGGTGAGATAGGAAATTCGGTGGGTCAAAAGTCCAACCTGAACCTCCGGTGATCCCGTATCGGACTCATGCAATTTGAATTGCTCGATCAATTTTTTCTTATCGTTGGTTGTGAAAGCCACTTTCTTCTCTGCCTCCTCTTATCGATTAGTATCTTTATTCAGATCGGGTTGAATAGTTTACTGGTTGAATGGTTGATTAGGTAAATTATAGTCATAATTTCAAAATGTTACAATTGTTGAAACATGAAGTGTCCAATTTTTTTCCGGTTCTCCCGGATTAGGCATTTCTCCTATTTTGGGAACACACAGCGGTACTCCAAACGGGTTCCAGGTTCGCAATATTTCAATATTGCAATAAGATCTCCGTCCCAGTCAACTATTTTTATTTCGGAACCGGCGCTAAGGGTCCCACCGTCGCCGTTTGGTCCTGTTAGCTCCCTGGTTGAAATCAATTTACCATGACGAATTTTTTCAGCCAACTGAGTGTCGGCACAAAATTTTGGCATGTCCGGCAAAGCGTCCGCCATGCCGATTATACGGTTCGACAGGTCTGTGCTGTTTCTCAATTTTTCGAGCTCAGGCATTGAAATTGCCTGGTTCAGTGTAAAGCCACTGCTTTCGAGCCGTTTTAACGCCGTGAGATGTCCGCCGCAGCCCAGGGATTTTCCGATGTCGGCACACAGTGTGCGGATGTAGGTCCCCGCCGAGCACGTTACCTCAAAACGAACTAGCGGTAGTGCAATCTCCTGTATGCTAATATTGTAAATTTGGACGCGCCTGGGCGGCTTTTGCATTGGTTTGCCGCGGCGAGCCAGCTTGTAAAGCGGAACGCCTTTGTGTTTTAATGCTGAATAAACCGGCGGCAGCTGCTCAATGGGACCTGCAAATTCGTTGAATACATTTTCTATGGCTTGTGGTGATACATCAACCGGCTTAGCGGTTGAAACAATGGTGCCGGTAAAATCCTGGGTATCCGTTTCCTCTCCGAGTTTAAGTACGGCGGCGTATTTTTTTTTAGCCTGCAGTAAAAATCCAGCGAGCCGGGTCGCCTGATTCAGGCAGCAAATCAGCACCCCCTCGGCGAAAGGATCCAGCGTACCGGCGTGGCCTATTTTATCAGCGTTGAGCGTTTTTTTTACAAATCTTACGACTCCGGCGGATGAGATATTGCCGGGTTTATCAATAACAATAATTCCGTTTACTTTGCCGTTCAGCATCACAAATTATTGGACAGCGTAATAATTTCTGATTTTAATTTCGCCATCGTCATTTCAACCTGAAACCCCGCCGCGTTGGAATGCCCGCCGCCGCCAAAAGAGCCGGCGATAGCGGCCACATCGACAGTTCCGTCGGAACGCAGGCTGACATGAAATTTGCTTAATTCGGCTGAATTTGTTTTACCGTTTTTTTGTTCCTGGATCAGGGCGGCCACTTTGACGTCTTCGATGCGTCTGGCATAATTGATCATGCCGTCGACGTCTTCCGGCTGGGTGCCTGTTTCTGCGAACATGGCCTTGGTGAGGGTCATGATCGATAATTTACCGTTATCTGAAATTTCGATGGAATCGAGCGCCAGGTTTAAAAGTTTTATCCGTCCCAGCGAGTATGTGCCAAATACGTGTTGGGCAATATTATAAGGTTCGACCCCGTATTGCACCATCTCCTGGCTGATGGCAAAGGCGGCCTGGTTGGTGTTTGAAAACCGAAATGATCCTGTATCGGTCAATATACCGGTATATATAGACGTTGCAATGGCATTGTCTATGGGCGCGTTTAAAGCTTTTATCAAGTGGTAGACGATTTCCGCGGTGGAACAGGCGGCCGGGTCGATGAGTTGAATGTTGCCAAAGCGGGTATTTGTGACATGATGATCTATATTGATGATGATCGGAATTTGACTGACTTCCGTGTGAGCCTCGCCAACCCGTGACATGTTGCCGCAGTCCAGAACGAGAGCCGTGTCATAGGCAGTTGCTTTTCTAATATGCCTGACAATACGCTTCACCGAAGGCAGAAACCGATAGACGGCCGGAATCGGGCTAGCATTGTATAAGGTAACTTTTTTATCCAGTTTTCCCAAGGCCAATCCCATGGCCAGCAAAGAACTGACGGCATCTCCATCCGGATTGCAATGGGAGGCCAGTAAAAGATGTTGCGCTTTGTTAATTTGATTGATTATCTCGTCCATTTTCCGTCGTTATTCTTTTCAGCAATTCGTCAATTTGAGAACCGTAGTCAAAAGATTCGTCATAAAAAAAAACTAAATCCGGCATATAGCGAAGACTGAGCTCGCGCGCAAGACTTCGTTTGATGAATCCGCGCGCGCTGTCAAAACCTTTGGCGGCAGCTTCCGCTTTGCTGCTGTCACCGTAAATTGAGAAATAAATACGGGCCAGTCTCAAATCCCGCGACATTTTTACATTTGTGATCGTCGCCATTTTCAAACGCGGATCGTGGATGTCCTTTTTCAACAAATTTGACAGGACTTCCCGAATTAAACCGCTCACCCTGTCTGCTCGGGAAAATGGTGTCATAGATGAATTATTTCCATTTCCGTATCGACGATTTCCGCCAGACCCATATCTTCGGCCATATTGAAAAGCTTGTCGATTTTAGAATTAATCAGAGCAGCGTCGTTCCCGACCAGTGAAAGGCCGATCTCCGCTTTCTGATAGATATCGTTTGAGCCCACTTCGGCTATTGATGCATTAAAATTGTTGCGCAATCTGCTGATCATCGATTTGACAACTTTGCGTTTGCCCTTCAAAGAGCGACAATCTTGCAGCCTCAGGGTGATAAGTCCGGTTCCGACAACCATGGTAGA